>JALHUM010000139.1 GCA_022865905.1 Anaerolineales bacterium
CCCGACGCTTCCTCAGATCCTATCGGAAGTTGTCGAAAGATCTTCAACAAAAGGTCTCGAAAGCCGTTGCTTTGTTGGCAGAAAATCCCCGCCACCCCTCTCTGCAAACAAAACCAGTGCGAGGTAGCGCAGGAATCTATGAAGCCCGCATAGATATCAACTACCGTTTAACCTATGAACGCTGGCCGGAAGATACGCTTAAGCTCCGCGCCGTCGGCCCGCACGATGAAACGTTGAAAAATCCATAGGCGAGCGAGGTGTTGCCGCTTCCGTTGACCGCCGAACGAAGAAGCGCTCCTGCTGATTCCGCTTGCGAAGCAAAATATGCTACAATGATTTTAATCTCTGGCGGCCCATAAGCCGTTGAGCCGCCAAATGGAAGATCAAAAATGAGATGGCGGGAAAAGGCGGGGTTGGTTTCCATTTCTGGCTCATGAGATGGGATATGTGCTATACTTTTCTTATCAGTTTTACCCCAGAGCCGTATAAAACCCCAAATTTACTAGGATTTTATGCGAATTGCCTATATGCTATTATGCGATCCGCTTAAACGCGAGTTAGGTTGACGCCTTCGGCGCAGGAAAATCTATTAGTGAATATGTATTTTACGATAAGGAGATATATGTGAATACATTTATTGACATGATTCTTACTCGTCATAGCGTTCGCGAGTTTACAGGCGAAATAATACAAAAAGAAGATCTAGAAACAATTGTAAAAGCAGGTATGTCTGCACCATCAGCAGTGAATATTCAACCATGGGCTTTTATCATAATAACCGAAAAAAAGATACTCAATTCATTGTGTCAGAACCTACCATATGCAAAAATGCTTGATAAAGCTGGAGCCGCAATAATTGTATGTGGAATTCCAGAAAAAGATGATCAGATTGCACAAAAATTCTGGGTGATGGACTGCTCAGCAGCAACAGAAAACATACTTCTTGCAGCACATTCATTAAGCTATGGAGCAGTGTGGACTGCTGTATATCCAGATGAAGATAGAATAAAAACCGTAAGAGAGGAATGTAATATACCAAATAATATTATTCCATTGAATGTTATTCCAATTGGAATTCCTGTAAATAGAAATGCACAACCAATAGATAAATACAAATCAGAAAATATTCACTGGAACAAGTGGTAGTTAAAGAATTAATAAAACTTTATAAACATTGTTTTTTTATTCATGTAATACTAAAGGGTGCATATATTCATAAAAATAAATGGTGATTTGAAGTGCCTACATCTGATAATAATGACGGTACTTTCTTTATAAAACACGGTCAGAAAATCGTAAAATTGGAAAGCACAATGGCGAAAAGAATTGTTAATAAAACAAAAGTATTAACCAAAGAAAGACTAAAAAGAAAGTAGTCTTATCCCCCCCACCTAACAAAGCGTGCAGCTGACGTGTGGGAGTCTGCGGTATTTACAGGCATTTTTCTGGCTTTGGGTTTTATCTACATCTCAAGCAGAGTCCACGCTCACCCACACGCAGCTAACGCAAACCGTTCGGCGGCTAGTATCTCAGAAGTATGACCAAGTGAGTGAATCATGCCCAATGATATTCGCTCCAATGCAGTAACATTTCGAGACTCTTTTCTGTCGGAGACTTCGCCTACAAGGATTGATAGAGATTACGGTGCTGTATTACGTGTCATCCTCTTCTACTTATGGAGAGGGTGTTCTCTTTCACGAACCGCTGGTATCACAGGAAAGACAGACCCTAGCGCTGCATTGATTTCGCTCTCTGCATACGAGGCTATACTCGGCGTCGTCCAACTTACAAGAATGGGATACCATGCAGACGCGATTGTTCTAGGAAGAGCGCTTATGGAGAGAATCTCAATTGTCGGTTATCTCGGCGAAAATCGGACTCTCATACCTCGTTATTTTGCCGGGGGGTTTACTCCCTATAAAGAAGCCCTTGCATGGGCAAAAAAGAAATCTCTCCCCAATTGGATGATTCTCTACAGTATATTTAGTGGTGTCGTACATTCCCGCATTGTGGGACCCGCTGGACACATTAACAACCGGACTCACATTGGTAATGCTTTCAGAGAGGTGCGTAAAGGAGACACGACCAATGATCCTGATATGACTGAGGAACTCCTTGGTCTTGCACTCTATTCCCTGGTAGCTCTCGACCCACTCGCACTCAGCCTGATCCAAGATAATGGCTCTCAACCATTTCCAACCGACTCGGATATCATCCAGAAGATAGGCATCAATGACATAAAGCAATTCCAGGATTTCCTTCAGGATCTTATCAAACGCTATGAGAAACGCCCCAACTAACCCAAAGAGCTGCCGAACAGCGACTCCGCCGCTCGGAAACCGGTGCGTTTTGCCAGAAATGCGCGATAATCGAGAAGGAGTCCCACCGGTCCCGCCGCTGCCGGTGAGCCCATCGTTAGCCGCCTGAGCAATAATGTGCTTGACAGTAAGCTCAAAATCATCCATAATGGTGGCACTTTGAAACCATTTTGGAGGATTCCATGCCCACGCTTACAGTAAAAAACATCCCTGGTGACTTATACACTCAATTGAAACAATCCGCTGAAATTAACCGCCGTAGTCTCAACAGTGAGATTATTATCTGCATCGAGCGGGCCATTCGCAGTAGCAAAATCAATCCAGAAACTACATTGGCAAGGGCACGTATATTGCGCGAAAAGACAATCTCCCACCCCATCAAAGATAATGAATTTGCTCAGGCGAAAATAGCAGGGCGATTATGATAGTAGTAGATACCAACATCATCGGTTATCTGTACCTTGCCAGTGAACGTTCAATTCAAGCGGAAGAAGCCCTGCTCAAAGACCCTCATTGGGTAGCACCGCTCCTCTGGCGCAGCGAATTTCGCAATGTGTTGGCACTCTATATTCGGAAGGCAGTTTTTTCTCTCGAAGATGCCAACCGTATCATGGAAGAGGCAATTACTCTAATGCAAGGACGCGAATATGAGATTGCCTCGCTCCAGGTCCTCTCGCTGGTTGCCAGTAGTACCTGCTCTGCATACGATTGCGAATTTGTCGCACTCGCGCAAGATTTGAATGTGCCCATAGTAACTGTGGATAAACAAATACTGGAGCAATTTCCAAACTACGCGGTATCACTTGATGATTACGCTAAGCAAACCAACGACGTCGGCTAACATCGGCTCCATCGGACCCCGAAAGAGCCAGGGTAGGCAGCGGCTACCCCCTACACTCCGCTCCAGGGGTGCTGCACGACGGAGTGGGTATGCAGCGGCACCTTGCCAGAAAAGTAAATTTTAAGGTTTGTCGCCTTGCAAGAATCGACGGCAGGTGAACCAAATCGTTAGTCAATGTTTTTTTCCTTCCTTCGCCGAGTCTCCGGACTCGGCGGTCGTTTTGGAGTACAATCGCCACGAATGAGGAGCTATGCCCAACCTCGCCATCCAAACCCAATCGCTCACCAAAAACTACGGCCCCGTGCGCGCCCTGCGCGGCGTGGGCCTGGAAGTCCGCCAGGGGGAGATCTATCGCTTTCTCGGCCCGAACGGCGCCGGGAAGACCTTCACCATCCGCTGCCTGCTCGACGGTGTGACATCCTCCGGTTCGATGTTGACCGCCTTTCCTTCCCGCTTCCCTGGCCCGGCCAGGACGGGCTGACAATTGATAACCAGTCGCGCGCTGCTGTCCTGCACTGCCTGCCCTGCCTGCGCCAGTGCCGCAGGCACAGGTGGCGGGCTACACCGTCCCGATGTCCTTGCGGGAGGCCAGAGAGCGAAGTCGAAGTGGGAGAGGGCCGTCATCTCGTTCGCCAGGAAGGCAGGGGTTGATACTTTCCTCATTTGGCATTATCATCTCACCTGCATGGATACACGTTTACGAAAATCTCAGCATGCAGGAAAAAGGTCTAGCCGCTGGACTGGGAACCCTGTTCAATGGAGCTGCACAGTTGTCGGATTTCTCGCCGGGTCGCCAGTCTGGACAGAGTAACCTATAGTAACCCAAAGCATTTCGGAGGAGGTACGAGCTATGGACATAATCCTGGGTGTTGTCGTCGGCGTCATCGTTGTGGGTTGTACGCTGGTTGCCTTATTTGAGTATCGTATTCGTCAGCCGGATATCCTGGTGCTCTACGAGTCCAAAGGTCGAATCGGCGTTCGAAAAGGCCTGGTCTATCCACGCCATTTCAGTCTTCCACTCAAACGCACAACCTGCCCAATCCAGTTGACCATCGAGGCGACCGCAGTGGGGAATCTGGGAATACGCGTCAAACTCATTGGCTCCGTCGCGCCATCGCTCGAACACATTCAGTCCCTGATCCGCGTCGGGGGATGGAATAGCGAGGCGCCAGCACGCGCCGCCGAGGAAGCCCAGGTTCTCCTGCAGGGACTGGTCAAAGAATACACAGAGCGCTCCGAGATTCACACGCTTTTCTCAACCGGCATTCTGAACTACTTGAATGAACGATCGGCCCTCAACAAGGAAAATTTTGGCGTTGAACTGATTTCCCTTGCCGTCCAATCGTTGGAACCGACAGACCCAGAGATTGCCGATGCGCTCCGCCAGCAGGAACAGGCGCGCCTGCTCGAACAAACAGAGCACCTGAACCATCAGGCACGTGCAGCAGCCGCGAAAGCCAAATACCAGGCCGACGAAGATATCGCTGAAATGGAACACACCCTCGAGTTGAAAAAGGCCGAGTTGAAGAAGATTCTGCTCGAAAAAGAATCGGCGCTGGCCCATCAACGACTTGAGGACGAGTTGACATGTAATCGCATGCGCCTCTCATTTGAAAGAGAAGAGTTGGAGGTCCTCAAGAGTAGCCCGGAACTGCTGATGCTGACGCCACAAGCCGCCCGTCTGGCAGAAGCAAGCCAAATCTTGAAGAACGCTCGCACCGTCATTTCTTTGACCCCTCAAGATCTTGCGCATAGCTCAGAGTTTCTCACCCTGTTCCAAAACCTGTTGCAAAAGGCTCTGGAAGCAAAGAAAGAGGCCTAGTTAGAGGTGGACGATTCAGCACCACGAACGCCGTTTGAGCGCCCAGCCGATGATGTCTCAGCCTGATCCCCTGGCCTTCTTTCGCCTGAAACCGATCCGGGCTGCTCGAGTTTCGGAGATCAGTGAAACTACAGCAGCAGCGCCGGTTCCGAACGAGGAGCGTGTAAATTTCCACATCGGAAACCCGCTGCAGGATTCGAGACTCTCTTCAGCCTTCTTGCGCATTGCGCTCGGTATAGACGTCCATCAGGAAGGCTTGCGTGACACGGAACCCGATGCGATCCTGGAATATCTGGGATGGGAAGCATCCGATAAGCCGAAACTCGAGTTCCTCATCCGAACGATTCAAAAGAGTTCTCCCTACCTGCCTCGAGGAGGATATTCCCGGAAAACCCCCCATGCTCTTATCACAGCGTTTTGCTCGTGGTTGGAACACCAACAAGAACCATTACTCTATGATATCGGAGAACAGTCCGGCAGGCGGGAGATTATCCTCACCTCGGGCGGGATTCACGAAACGTTGCGGATCATGCTGTTTGCTTTATCGTCCTACCTGGAGGTCACACCCGCACGCATCCTGTGCTACCGTTGCGAACTTCCGCCGCCGTTGAAGACTATCCCCAATCTCCTTTTTGAAGACCTTTCTGTCGATGAACGGGGCGCGCGCGAACAGATCGAACAAATCCTGATTAATCAACCTGAAGTCCCGACATTCTTACTGATTGGCGGTCCGTTGGGGGAAGAAACTCGGCTTAAGTTGCGCCTCCTGAGTATTGAGCGACCACTGTTCTTCATCGAGGCGAACAACGCGCCCAACCATCTTTCCCTCGCTCGCGAATCGAAACTGGTGCAGCGGGTCATCCGGTTGTTAACGCCGGCGATATTTGCTCCACGTTTGCACACTCTCTCCACCGTGTTCATAGCCGGCAACGCCGATTTCCTGAGCGTGATCGAGAACGTTCATTTCAATCTCAAAGGGACACCCTCCGCCTCCGAAGTCGAGTTCCTGATCTTTCTTCTGGAACAAAAACTAACCCATCTTCAGATGGACACTCCTGAGGAGGTTCCTCAAGTCAAGCCCTCGTTTGAGGGTTTGGGGTTGGGCATTACTGCTGAAACCGCCCTGCCACAACTGGCCGAACGGATAGAAGGACATCTCGAACGGTTGTTGAATGATCACGCGCAGACGTTGGCGCATTCCTTGATGACCCTGGAAGAGAAAACCGCCGTGCTTGACCGGCGCATTCAGAATACGTGGAAAGACAGCCTCTTTGATGAATTTTCTTCTGTCGATGCAAAGACCCTTCTCGATCTGGTGGTTCAAAACGTTCACAGTCCTGCGTGGTGCCAGGCACTTCAACGCAGTTTTCTCAGCGCTTATGTAAAACATCAGCCGCAGAACCAGCTTGAAGCCTGCCTGGTAGCAAGTGGTTCATCCCGTACGGCGTTGGGAATCCTGGGCTTTCATTGTGGAATAACCGAAGTGGTGATTCCGGACCTGAGTTGGTCCTACGAACAGTGCTTTCCTGGAGTCCATGCGGTGCCGCTAACAGAGTCGTTAGAACTTGACGTTGACGCCATTGTCGAGAAAGTGGAGGAACTTTGCCGGCATGATCCCTCCTGGCAGAAGCGAGGCGCTGTGGTGATCAACAATCCCCACAACGCCACAGGACGGATTTTCGATGAAGAGGCCATCCGCAGACTGATCACTTACTGTCTGCAACACAACCTCTTTCTCATTGACGATCTGGCCTACCAGAACGTAGCACCGGTTGACGATCTCCCGGGAATCAAAACTGCCCGCCAAATAGCATCGGAACTGGTTCGGCTTGGCGTCCTTGATGAGGCGCAAGCCAATCGGGTGATCACAGTTCATTCCATGTCTAAGACCGATTGCCTTGCCGGGGCCAGGCTCGCGGTCGTCGAAATTCGCGATCGGCAATTACGGCAATGCTTCGAGGAGTTGAATTCCCACATTCAACCTAACCTTGCAGCCATTTTTATCTGTTATTTATTCTACCGGAGTACGACACAGGCGACACGAACCTACTGGCACTTGCGTAACGCTATTTTCCGCGAACGTACACAAGCCTTGCTGACAGCCGTGGAGAATCTACCGCCGGATCGCAATCCATTTGGCCTGACCATTATCCCGCCGACGGGAAGCATGTATCCTTTATTGCATATTGAACGCTTGCCTGCCGGCCTGTCCTTGGACTGGTTGGCGTCATCTCTGGCACGACGCGGGATAGGTCTCCTGCCGCTGGCAACCTTTGCGCGCACTGAAGAGGGATATGAAACCGGAAGAACGACGTTTCGCCTGACATTGGGCGGCGTGGACCAGGCGGAGATTCTTCTGGCAAAAACCCGTCGCCTGTTGATTGACCTGAACCGCTTGATAGCAGATGAAGAGGCTCGATATAACCGGAAGCATTTGTCGTTCCGGATTCTGGCAAGCAGAAGCAGCCGGTCAATCGAACTCTCCCCTGCATGGGATGCCATTACGAATCAGATTCTACAACATTGCGAGAACAGCCGGTTTTTTCGCCAGTTGATGACCCTGCCCCCATTGGACAGTAAACATCTGCAAAATGAATTTTTACAACGCTATGTGCCGGAGCGACTGGAGGTATTCCATACCCGCCTTCTCGATCGAGCGCTTATCAGCGACGAACTGATGCGGCAAGCAATGAATGACAGCGCTGAGTGGCTTGCAGAGTTGTTGGAACGGGAATTCATGAAAGATTCTCTCCAGCGGCGTCAGGAACTGTTCAGGTTACGTTCCTATGACCGCACCGTTCATCCTACGCAGATGTACTCGCTGCAAGCAGAGTTAGCGCTCGATGCGCTAGTGACGGCATTGGTCTTCCATCAGCCAATAGCACCATCTCTTGTCGAAAAAGCCGCACAAGAATTATTGCAGGAATATCTCGGCCGGAATGTGAGCATTTCGTCACAATACGAGGCAGACGAAATCTTGCTGGACCTTCCTGCACTGATCGCGGGCGAGGAATACACCGAACTATTTACAGACACTACTTTGACCCCTTTTTTGTCTTTTTGGAGCGACTGGGATGGGAGCAACAGACCATCAGGCCAGGGACACCGGTTAGTTGCCGCTGTCGTAGAGGAAAACGTACGACGAATGACCCGCATCCTCAATCTCCTGCGACAAGCCGACCCGAATATTCCGGTGAGTCCAGAACTGTTATCCGAACTCGATCTGCTTCCTCAACGCAATCAGCGCTTTTCCCAACTCCTGAATGCCATCACGCTCTTAACTCACCAGTTGGAACAGCGATATCGGGGCATCCTTCCGTTTTCCGTAGACACCACACCCTTGCAGCGGCTGGCGACACGCTGGCACTTGCGTCGCGATCCTGCGCGGATTCTTTGGCAGCATAATGATCGGTATGAGCGGAAAATGCTCGAACTCCGGCGACAACGACGATCGATGCTGGAGTACTACTTTGCACTGAACAAACAACTACGAAAACAACTACACGCATTGATTCCTGCCATTCAGATGAATCGCACTTCGGACCAACTGCTCCGGGAGGTGGTAGGATATCGAGATATTTTGCTACGCACCGTGATCACCCCCCGCATCCATCAAGGTCTGGTTACCGCGCGCGACCAGTTTGCGATTGACACAACCGTATACAACATGTATGAAATTAACACACTCGCCGGAAAATATGGCAATCCGGGCATGACATTGGGCATACAGGTTAGTCTATCATCAAAACCGGAAGCACTGATTTCACTAGACCGGAAGATGCGCATCCAGGGGGAGCAGACACGAAGGGAACATCCGTCGGTCGAACTCCCCTCGATCTGGCTGATCCCCCTGTTCGAAGACATCGACTCGGTCAGAAACATCCGCTCCTATCTCGACCGGGTCTGGGATTATGCCACACAAAGCCGCCACACGGCGCAATCGCCGCAGAATCGGTTTGCCGAAATCACCGCGGAAGTCTTCATCGCTGGTTCCGATTTGGGTCAGCAGGTAAGCCAGGCAACCGGCGCTTTCCTGTACCTGAAAGCAAAGTATGACCTCCAATCGTGGCTGGCTGAACACGGTGTGGCCGAAGCCGTGCGAATCAAATTGGGCAGCGGCGAGCCAATGCAACGCCAGGGAGGATATTATTCTCGCTTCGCCGGTCATCCCGCTTTCCTAAATTCCGATGACAACAGACGTCGGTTTTCAATACATCTTCCAGCAGCAGCGCGGAAGAGTACGGCCTATGCTGTAACGCCGTTACAGGGGGTTTTCCTGGGTAGAGATTTGAGAACATTCCAGAGCAACTTGTCAGAACAACTCCGCTTCTTGCCGGTGCGCGATTTGGTCAGCCTGCTATATCATGTGCGAGAATCGCAGCGGAATCATCGTAACGATCTGATTCGAGCCGCCGAAACCATTGCAGAGAGCCGCCTGGGCACACACAGTCGGAGCGTACAAGAACTGGAGCGCTTGACTATCGGGTCACGCGAAGCACCTTATGAGGGATTCCTGGAAGAACTGACCGATAATTTCCGCCACATCCTCTATGGCCGCGAAGAAGATGTCATAGGCATTCACATCATCTCCTATTTCATAGCGAGATCCATCCCTCAATTGCGAGATCGCCCCAACTCCCGGCGGACCCCTGGCACTGGCACCGAACGTGGACAGCAGATACTGGCCAATATCGCCGAAATCATTCCTCTCGCGAAACAAGGGAGCCTGCTGCGAGCCATTGCCCATAATCAGGCGCAAACGGTCGTGCTCGGCATTAATCAACTCACGACAGGATTGTTCCGCGCCCTGGAACGCTACGCACAAAAAGCCTTCGCCGAGGCTGAACGAGAACGAATGATCGCTGAACGCCTGTTACCGCACCTGCCTGTTTATGAAATCCTCAGCACCCTGCGAATCTATCAGGACTGGGAGGGAGAATTTCTCAAACGCATCGAAACCGCATTTCCGGCCGGTAATTCAGCCTTTTTGGCTCTGCGGGAAGATAGCGATGCCACGCAACGCTATATGCCGTTATTCCAACAGGAACTTCTTCGGCGTCATGGCGTAAATGTCAACGATTTCTTCACCAATGGAGTCTTTATTCCGGATCTACTCCCCACCCTTCGTCCCGATCTGGCGGTACTGTTGCAGAAAAATCTATTTAACACCGACACCGATCTCCTGCTGGGGCATGTCGCGGGGAAAATTGCTGACGGATGGCGGGCGGAGGTGACCAAATTACTTCAATTACCCCAACAGATTCACTATTGGCGCTCGATCATCTGGGATGTGATGGGCGAATCGATCTATCAACGGGTGCAGAGTTTTACCGAACTCTCAACCGCATTGTATTCTTTCTCTTCCACCCATTCGACTGGGGCACCGCCCACATTCGTTCGTGGAACAAAACTGTCCCCTGCCCTGACTGGATTCTTTCGCACCGCTCGCACCGACGACGAAATGCGGCAGTTCCTGATCGGCGCTTTAGAATACCTGGGTTCATTCGCCGAGGGGAACATCGAGGTGCCGGTCAGCATCATCCGGGCCATGAACGACGTTGAACGCATTGCACAAATCGAGGAGAGCGCCCTTCCTCCGGCAAAGCAAGACGTGATTCGCTGTTGTATCCTCCAGATAGCCCGCCTGGCAGGTGAGAACGGGTAACCGTCCACGACTTTCTTAAAGGCCTATCCCCCCCTCAAAACACCCTTGCATTATTAGAACATTTGTTTTATAATACGTCCCTGCAAGTAAGATTTGCATTACCTGGACTGCTCTGGTACCCTCTGTCCGTGAACGAATAAGTCCATGCGTTTTCGACACCATTACAAACCCTTTTGTCACCCAGGTCGGCTCCCCCAGTTTATTACGATCGCACCCCCGAGAAACTTATTCGTTCCTCCTTCGTTCCTCAAATTCGAATGGCAGTAATGGCACATAGCCATCCGAACAATGCTTCTTCAGCATTCGTTTTGGAGTACAATCCCCACGCAGGAGGTACTATGTCCAACCTCGCCATCCAAACCCAATCGCTTATCAAAAACTACGGCTCTGTGCGCGCCCTGCACGGCGTGGACCTGGAAGTCCGGCGCGGAGAGATCTTCGGCTTCTTTGGCCCAAACGGCGCCGGGAAGACCACCACCATCCGCTGCCTGCTGGACCTGATCCGCCCGAACGGCGGGACAAGCCGCGTCCTCGGCCTCGACCCGCAGAAGCAGTCACAGCAAGTGCGAGCCCGCAGCGGTTACCTGCCCGGCGACCTGTACCTGCGGTTTGAGTTGGATAGATTTTACTTGACCTAAGCCGAAAGGCAAAGTGAAATTTAAGGGTCGCTCCACTAGTCGTGTCACTGCGAGCACAGCGAAGCAGTCTCCCCACCATATCCAAAGTTTTTCTTCAAGGTTCGCTGGAAGTCCCCCACATTGCGGCGAACAGATATAGCTCGCCAATTTCATCCAAGCAAAATATGAGTGGTATAATCCATCCGAAAATCGGATTTTCTGATCCCTCGAGGTGAATATGAGCGAAGACCGCCCCTATTACAAAACCCGCCTGCGGGCGCGCGGACAGATCACCGTTCCACCTGAAATCCGCAAGCGCCTCGGTGTGCGGGACGGTGACGACATCCTATTCTACGTCACCGAAAAGGGACAGATTGCCGTCGCCCCGGC
>JALHUM010000140.1 GCA_022865905.1 Anaerolineales bacterium
GGGACTTGATGCAGCCACTTCCAGTAAACCGGGAACAGCCCCCACGCCACGTATGCGCCGACCGCGTACCAGACGCCTTTGTTCATTTATTAACTATTCAGGTGGTAGTAACTATTCAAGTTGGCCGAGCGGGCGGGGGCGAACCGAAGGGTTCTTCGGTCGCCAGGCGCTCACCGATGAAGCTGACGAGGTTCTTGTTGAAGACGATAGGACTGTTGAGGACAGTCAGCGCCGGGTAAGGCACGTAGCGGGCCATGGCGTTCGTCAGCGGGATGAAATCGTTCGGGTGCGCCACCAGGACACGACGCGTGTCGAATTTTTCGGTGAGATGGATCGTGCCAATGATCTCAAAGCCTGGAATCAACACGCACACATCGGAATGAAGGCGTGCAGTTTTGCGGTACATGCTCTTTTGCGTGATGTCGCGCTGCGTCGGGCAGGCGAAAAGGATTGAACGTTTTTCGATGCGCGCATCAAGGAATTTGATGGGCGGGATATCGTTCAAATTGGGCAGGCGCGTGACCAGCACATCTTCGAGCAGGATGGCGGATTCGTTCTTGAGGTTGAGAATATCGCTCAAGCGTTCGTCGGGAGAGTTCAGATTGCCGCGAATGATGTGGTCATACGTGTAAACATCAACTAGAATACGCATAAATGTACCTCAAGCAAAGATGCTCTATTTTACCCCAAAGAGGCTACGGAAACTCTGCAAGATGCAAAAATCCTCGCTGCAAATAAGCGAGGAGTATATTTTCTAAATAAGTTTCAAATCCTTACCTTGCGTAGTCTCAAACTGTTACTGACCACAAAGATAATGCTGAACGCCATCGCGCCAGCCGCGATCATGGGGTTCAGGAAATCCGCCCATTTACAAAACGTACGTATTCCCATTCGAGAACTATTATGTCGCAATTGTTTACAATCTTGGAACGTTCGATCCCGACGACGTTGACGGCTCGATCCAGGAGTTCCAGGCTGGCGAGTATCCCACCGACCGGCTCGCGCCTTTAGAAATGATGGATTTTCTGGCGAACAGCCTGTGCTTCGAACCAATGCCCTGACCAGCATACCAAGACATTCAACTTACAACAGAGAAGCAAGCAGGGGTTGTCCAAAAAGTTGGGCGAAATAGTATCTCGCCGCTACATCTGGCAGAGGAAGCGACGAAGGCCACCAAATCTGGCGGTCTCCGTGGGTTTTCCTGGGCTTTTTGGACAGCCCCTGTAAGAGATTATGAAGAGCGTTCAGAAACCTGCTCTACCCCCAACGCCAAGGGATGAATCCCCTAGCTGATCATCTGGAAGCCGACTAAAGGCGGCTGAAACGCCAGCTTTTGGCCGGAAACCAGTGGGATTAGTCTGCTTCAGCGGACTTTACCGCCCTAAGCTGTGGGTTTCAACCCACAGCAGCAGCGAATTTCCGAACGATTTCATTATGAAGAAACTGCCATGACAGCCTGATAGCCGCGCGCCTTTACCGCGGCGACAATTTGCGCCTCGCTGACCTGCGTCTCGTCGTATTCCACCAGCATCTGCCCTTTCTGATAACTGGCCGAAACCTGCTTGATGCCCGGCAGATCATCCTCGATGCTCTCCACACGCATCGTACAATTGGGGCAGTGCATGTCGTCCACGCGAAAAATCTTCTTGACCATATTCACCTCAACGGGTAGGCGCAAGACTCGCCCCTACTGACCAAATACAATTTCACCGGTGTACATACCCATCGAGCACGAAAAACGCATCACGGTTCCGACAGGTTGAGGCGGGATATCAATGGGCACTGTGCCGGTGGCGGGTAAAAGTGTCTCGATGCCCAGCGCCGGTATGACCAGATCGCGCGCACAGGAAGAGGTTTCTTGAGTGACCGCGTTCATCAAGACCGCCTCTCCAGCAGTGGCATACAGCCTGCTTGGCCAATAGCCATTGTTGGCGACGGTCAGCGTCAGCGTGCTACTGGGAACCGTCGAAGAAGCCTGACCGGACTGCTGAGGAACGAAAAAAGTCTGCGACAGGTTCCTGGCTGAAAGCGGTGAGCCAGTCAGGTTCAAGCCATTGTTGATCGAAACCAGGCCCAGGATCAAAACGACCAGCGCCACGAAACGCAAAAATAGACCCTCCAACCGGGAACCCAATTGGGTGGTCAAGTACGCCACGATGAAGAAAACCGGACTGGCTCCCAGCGTAAAGGCAGCCATGATAGCCGCACCCTGGAGTGGGTCGCCTGTTGCCAGCGCGACCGCCATCATGGCCTGCGTCACACCGCAGGGGATGAGCACCGTCAGCGCGCCGAGGAAGAGTGGGGTAATCCAGTCGGGGCGGGTCTGAGATCCGCCCTTACTCTTTGCTGTGCGTCGGATATAACGGGTGATGAACTTGGGCGGCTCGATGACGAAATATCGGAAAATCGGGTGGACGTTCAACATGCGCAGGGCATTGCCCACCATAAAAATCCCAATGGCGATGAACAAGATAGCCCGCAGGGTGGCGTTAAGCGTCAATACCGAGCCAAGAAATCCCAGCAAGATTCCGAGCAGCGTATAAGCCACCACCTTCGCCCCCAGGAAAAGCGCAATCGGCAAGGCAGTCTGCGGGCGAGGCTGGCTAACTTTACGCCCAGACTTTTTACGCCGCGCGGATGGCTGGTTGAGCACATCCTGCTCCAACTGATGAGCCAGGGAACTGGCCAGCAAACCGCCTTGAACGGCAAGACAGCTCAACCCGCCGGTGGTCAAACCTGTAACGAAAGCTAGGATGATCTGGTTCATTGAGTTCGATACCTTCTCAGTCTGAGACTATTGCTGACCACAAAGATACTGCTGAACGCCATCGCGCCAGCCGCGATCATAGGATTCAAGAAACCTGCCGCCGCAGCCGGGATCAAGATCACGTTGTAGAAAAACGCCCAGAACAGGTTCTGCTTGATCGTGCCGAGCGTCTTACGGGACAGGGAAATGGTGCGCGCCACGCCGCGTAGATCGCCGCTGATGAGCGTGACCGGGGCAGCCGCCATGGCCACGTCCGTGCCGGTGCCGATAGCAATGCCGACGTCGGCTTGAGCCAGAGCAGGCGCGTCGTTCACACCGTCACCCACCATTGCCACAACGTGCGGTGTGCCACGTGCGACGTGCGACGTTTGGAGTTTCTTGACCTCTTCAGATTTGCCTTCTGGTAGAACCTCGGCCAGAACCGTATCCACACCAACCTGTTTGGCAATGGCTTCAGCCGTCTTGCGGTTATCACCCGTGATCATGGCAACTTTAAAGCCCATGCGGTGCAGTTCAGCAATGGCCTCCTGTGAGCCGTCCTTGACCGTATCGGCGACGGCGATCACACCGCGCACTGCGCCATCCACGGCCACCAGCATGGCCGTCTTGGCCTCGGATTGCAGGCGTTCGACTTCCTTTTCGAGACCGTTGAGCAGATAGTGACGGGCGTCCATCATGCGCAGGTTGCCCACCACAACCGCGTGATCCTCTACTTCAGCTTCGACGCCGTTGCCGACCTCGGCCTTGAATCCGCCCGGTTCGACGAGCGTCAGGCCGCGGGTCGTGGCTTCCGCCCAGATGGCTTCGCCGAGGGGATGTTCGCTGCCTTTCTCAACCGACGCCGCCAGCCGCAATAAGTGTTCAATATTCAGTTTTTTGTCATCAGTGCCACTCAACACTGAATACTGATCATAAATTACTATATCCGTAACCGCTGGTTGTCCTTTCGTCACCGTGCCAGTCTTATCTAAAACGACAACAGAAACTTTTCCCGCGCGTTCCAATGCTTCGCTACTTCTAAATAAGATACCCATCTCCGCGCCCTTACCGGTGCCAACCATGACCGCCGTCGGCGTCGCCAGTCCCATCGCGCACGGGCAGGCGATGACCAGCACCGCCACCATGTTGATAAGCGCCCGCGTGAACGAGGTCGTGTCCGCGTTGACGGGCAGATCCGGACCGAAGAAATACCAGGCTGCGAAGGTCAGCAGCGCAAGGACGATTACCGCCGGGACGAACCACGCCGAAACCTGGTCTGCCAGCTTCTGGATGGGTGCCTTGCTGCCCTGAGCCTCTTCGACCAGGCGGACGATCTGCGCCAGGGCGGTCTCGCGCCCAACTTTGGTCGCCTCGAACTTGAGCAGCCCCAGCTTGTTAAGCGTCGCGCCGATGACCGGGTCGCCGGGACCCTTTTCGACCGGCAGCGACTCGCCGGTCAGCATGGATTCGTCCACCGCTGAGCGGCCGTCTACGACCACACCGTCCACGGCGATTTTCTCACCCGGGCGGACAAGCACCAGGTCGCCGACGCGCACGTCGTCCACCGGCACTTCCAGTTCGGCGCCATCGCGGATAACCCGTGCTGTCTTGGCGCGCAGGCCCATCAGTTTCTTGATGGCCTCGCTGGTGCGTCCCTTCGCCCTCGCTTCCAGGAACTTGCCCAGCCGGATGAGGGTGATGATGACCGCCGCGGTCTCGAAATAGACTTGCCCTTCGATCGCGCCGAGCGAAACGGCAATCGAGTAGAAGTATGCAACAGACGAGCCCATGGCGATCAGCACGTCCATGTTGGCCGAGCCGTTGCGCAGCGACTTGTACGCGCCCCTGTAATACTGCCAGGCGACATAGAACTGCACCGGCGTGGCCAGGGCGAACGTCAGCAGCCGCGCCCAACTCGCCTCCTTCCACGCCAGTGGCAGCAGGCTGAACTCCATGCCCATCGAGGACAGAAACAAGGGAACAGTGAACAGTAGACTAGTGATCAGTAAATGACGCTGTTGGGTGATTTCAACTTCGCGCGCCTTTTGCTCGGCATCTTCTGCCTCGCCGCCCATCTCCACCGTCTCGAAACCGGACCTGGCAACTGCCGCCCTTATTTCGGCCTGACTTACCACCGTCGGCACGTACTTCACCTGCGCCCGCTCGGTCGTCAGGCTGACCTGGGTCTCCAGCACGCCTTCCAGTTTCGCCAGCGACTTTTCCAGGCGGCGGGCGTCGTTGTCGTCGGAAAGGCGCTTGATGACCAGGTCCGCTTCACCGGTGGCGACGCCATAGCCGGCGCGCTCGACGCGGCCAATCAGGTCACCCAGCTCGACGGTTTGCGGGTCAAACTCTACCGTAGCCCGCTCCGAGGACAGGTTGACGACCGCCGAACCAACGCCTGCGATCTTCTTGAGACTGCGCTCGACGGTGGCGACGCAGTTGGCACAGGTCATGCCGGTGACCGGTAAAGTGAGTTGCTTGGTTTCGCTCATGATATGTTCTCGTGTCATGTGTTCAAGGGTCAAGTGTCACTCACATAAGAACGTGACACCTGACAGCGGAGCACCTGACACGCTATGCAGCGACCGGGTAATTGATCTCAGCCATCAGCGCCTTGATCTTCGCCTCGTCTGCTGGCGCGTCGAATACGATTTCCACTTTCTTACTGGCCGCATCCGCCTTGACGGACTTGACACCGGCCAGGTCAGCGACCTCGGTCTGGATGGTATGCACACAGTGCATGCAGGAAATGTTGGGGACAAAATAAGTAACTGTAGTCATTTTTCACTCCTTGTGAGGCTTGGAATGCAGGTGACAGTCGCTTCGGAAGTGACTGTTACCCATCATACTTTCGTGGCAGTTTCGAACACGTCCGTGATCTCTTTCAGCACCCGCTCGCGCTCGGCTGGATCCTCCCCGCGGATGGCGGTCGTCACGCACGAATTCAGGTGATTCTCCAGGATCGCCGTGCTGACCTTGTTCAGCGCGGCTTGCACGGCCTGGATCTGGCGGATAATGTCAATGCAATAAGCATCTTCCTCCACCATGCGGGTCACTCCGCGCATGTGCCCCTCGATGATCTTTAGCCTTTTCAACGCTTCTTCGTTTTTCATGGTGACAATCCTTTTCTCATCGCCCACCCCCCCCAGGGGGGTAGGGTCTGTGCATATTATTACCGATTATGTCCAATTTGTCAAGGAAAACTGGAAGTGGCGATAGGGCTTTCTCAAATTACGAGTTTTCAACCCCACCCCTTCGACTTCGCTCAGGACAGGCTCCGGCCCCTCCCCGAATCGGGTAGAGGAGAACTGTGCGAAAAAAGGGGTGCGGTGGGCGCGAAGCGCCCCCGCACCCCTTTTTTCGCTTTTTTCCAACTTAGGATTGTGTGCCACAAAGTTTCTGCGTGTTACAATCCATACAAACCAGAGGATAAGCTATGTCACACAAAACGCACTATTCCATTTCCCTCATTATTGCATTGCTTCTCGCCTTCACCCCTTCCTGCACGCGGCGCAATCGCGTGGCGCAAAACACTGGAGAATACACGCTCCAGGCCGGAGGCCTGGAAAGAACCTATCGCCTGCACGTTCCGCCGAATTTTGACGGAAACCTGTCATGGCCGCTGGTATTCGTCTTTCACGGTGGATACGGAACTGGCGAAGTTATGGAAGAAGTGACAGGTTTCGATCAAGTTGCGGACGAAAAGGGCTTCATCGTCGTCTACCCGAATGGCTACATAGACCACTGGAACGATGGCCGCTCCACAGATCCAACGTACACGGACGTTGACGACGTCCGTTTTGTCTCGGCCTTGATTGACGAGTTATCGAGCAAGTACAACATTGACCCCAAGCGCGTCTTTGCCACCGGCATGTCCAACGGCGGCATCTTCACTTACCGACTCGCCTGTGAACTCTCCGACCGCCTTGCCGCCGTGGGGCCTGTTTCAGGCTCCCTGGCTGAAAACCTGGTGCCTCAGTGTTCGCCCGCACAAACGATTTCGATCATCCACATTCACGGCCTGGACGACCAACTCGTCAAGTTCGAGGGCGGTACGGTGCCCAGCCCCTACGGCGGGGGCACCTATCCAGTTTTGGACACGCTTGCCTTGTGGATTGACTTCGACGGCTGCACTGGCTCGCCAGAAACCACTGAGTTGCCTGATTCCGATCCATCAGATGGGACAACTGTTCGAATGATTTCCTATACACATTGCCAAAACAACACGGTCGTTACGCTCTACGCCATTGCCGGCGGAGGCCACACCTGGCCTGGAGGGGAATACACCTCTGAAGGAGCCGGTGGAAAGACGAGCCACGATTTCAGCGCCTCCGAAGTAATCTGGGAATTCTTCAGCCAGCATCCCAAGCCATGATGGTAGCCAGAAATCGGGCTACCATGATTGACGCTTCACGGCTGATCTTCATCCACGGTTCCGATAGTAATAGCCAGACCTACAAGGCGACCATCTTGCGCAGCCTGTTTCCCGGCATGGTCACGCCGGATTTCACCGGCAGCCTGTCCGAGCGGATGGCACAACTGGAGGCCATTCTTGGCGATCAAACCGGCTGGACGATCATCGGCTCCAGCCTGGGCGGGCTGATGGCCGCGCTTTTTGCGACGCATGCTCCCGGTCAGGTGCGGAAACTGGTGCTACTCGCCCCGGCGCTGAATCTGCCGGATTTCACCCAACACCTCCCCGCACCGCTCGCGGTGCCGACTGTGATCATCCACGGCAGGCGCGATGACGTCGTCCCGCTGGAACCAGTGCAGGAACTGGCCCGGCGGGTTTTCACCACCCTGACTTATACCATCGTAGACGACGATCATCGCTTGATGGCTACTGCCCACAAGATTGATTGGCGCGCACTGCTCGAAAGTTAAACAAATCGACTTTTTATGGCTCTAGCCGCCGTCCGCTCGGCTGAGCGCTCGCGGCGAAGACTCGGCGGCGAGGACGCCGCCTTGAGCATTGAAGAAGGGAGACCTCTCCCATTTTCAAGCAGTCTGTGGTTCCCAAATGTTTTCTCCTATATACAAAGAGACCGTCCACTGCGAGGACGGTCTCTTTCTCAGATTCATCCCGGTCATCCACCCGCCAGGCGCATCAGCGCCTCCGGCATCCAGAAGCGACCGTAGCCCAGCAACTTTAGGACAATCGAAGCGAGAAGAATCGCCAGGCCAAAACCGATGAAGAGGTAATCGCGGCGTGCATAGTGCAGTTCCCGGATCCAGGTGCGCGGGCGCACGCCGAAAGCGCGCAGGTCCATGGCATCCACCACTTCTTCACCGGTCACGATCGACTGCATGGTCACCGGCACGATCAACGGCGCCAGGCGGCGCAGGCGGCTGATCAACCCGCCCTTCAGGCTTTCCAACTCGTAGCCGCGGGCGCGCTGCGCGTCCACGGTGGTGGCGAAATCCCGCCCCAGGGTCGGTATGAAGCGGAACGCCAGATCCATCGTGAAGGAAGCCTTATCGGGCAGACCCATCCGCCGAAAACTGACGCCGTAAACGGCCGGGTCCATCGTATAGGGGATGGGAATTGCCAGGATGGCCATCGTCAACATACGCACGATCTGGGTGACGGCAAAGAAGGCCTTGACCACCGTGATGGTAAGGGTGATGCTCCAGGTTGTGCCGGGTATTTCGAGCGTAGGACTCTGCCAAAGCACCGCCGAATGTTCCTGCAGCACCTCGGTCGGGCCGCCCCGCCCGGCGATGAGCGCATTGATGCCGACGATGAACACGACCAGAACCAGGATGAAAATCCAGGCACGTTTGATATCCTGCCATTCGATGCGCGCCAGAAAGTACAGGGAGAGGGAAAGCGCGAAAAGCGGCAGCAGTAGGCGGATATCCCAGATCTGGGCAATGGAAAATGCGGCGAACAGACAGGCAAGGAAAATCAGCCTGGCGCGCGGGTCGAGCCGTTGGATGATGGTATTGCGCGGCCGATACTTCCAGGCAACAAGCATTTAGAATCCCTAGCAAGACCGCGCTTCCGGCGGCGTCCCTTCGGATATTGCCCTCAGGGCAGGCCCTGCCGCCGAGGCTTCGCCGCGAGCGCTCAGCCGAGCCGTCGGCGGCTGGAGCAATTTTGTCAGGAGCATTTAGCGGCCGCGCCGCGAGACGACGGCGTGGTAGGCAACCATCAGGATGGGCAGCAGGACGATCGTCACCACCAGGTTGCCGAGGAAGGCCGGGGTGAAGTAACCAATCAGGGCGGTGGCCATGTCAATGCCGCCGGTGACGACCTCCATCAGCGAGCCGAACAACATGCCGACGGCGATGCCAAGTGCACCGAAGCCGACCGCGATGCTGATATCCTTCGCTTTGTTATAATCTTTGATCATGAGCATGGCCAGACCGGGGATCATGCCCATCAGGCCATTGCCGATATCCCAGTGCCACCAGAAGCCCCAGCCGCTGATGGCGTCGCCCAGGATGTTGCCGACCAGGCCGGCGATCAGCCCCACCCACGGGCCGTAAGCGGCGCCGAAGAAGATCAGCACGGCCACCGCCGGGCGGAAGGTGATATTACCCGCCGCAGGCAGCGGGATGATGTTGGTGGCGAACGAGAAAACGCCGTACAGCGCCGCTCCAATCGCGCCGTAGACGACCTGGCGGGTCTTGAACTCCCACAGATTCTTGTCCATTGTATTACTCCTCTCTCTTTAGAATTGATTGGGTTTAATAAACAGGCCGACCCAATGTGATAAACCCGACTGCGAAAGAAAGGTTACAGCGCTCTCATCTCCTCATGCAGTGACGTAGGCCGCCAGCGCCTCGGCCGGCATGAAGCGTTTTGTCTGGGGATAGAGATCGCAATTCAACCGCAGCAGCGAAGTCGGGCGGATACGATAGCGCGTCAGCAAACCAAAGTCTTGCAGCACCTCCTCCGGGGAACCATCGGCGACAATACGCCCCTCCCCAAGCAAAATGACCCGGTTGGCGTACATGACCGCCAAATCCAGGTCATGGGTAATGAACAGCGTGGCGGCGAAATTCCTGGTCAGCAGCGATGCGCCGCCCTCTGCCGCAACGCTGCACAGCGTCTCCATGAAACGGGTGTAGTTGGCATAGTCCTGGCCGGCGGTCGGCTCGTCCATGATCATGATCTTCGAGCGCATCGCCAGAACCGCCGCGATAGTGGTACGCTTTTGCTGGCCGAACGACAATCCCAGCGGGGGATAGTTTTCAAGGCCGCTGAGGTTGACCGCGGCGATGCTCTCCTCCACGTTCCTCTGGGTCTCTTCAGGCGGATAGCCCAGGTTACCCGGGCCGAAGGCCAGTTCCTCGCGCACGGTCGGCGCGAACAGCATGTGGGTCGGGCTTTGGAAAACGTAGCCGACCGAGCGGGCATTATGGGCGACGGTCGTTTCGCGGGTGTCCTTGCCCTCGAGCAGCACACGCCCACGCGTCGGTTTGAGCAACCCGATGGCATGTTTGACCAGCGTGGACTTGCCCGCCCCATTCGGGCCGAGGACGGCGATCAGGTCACCGCGGCGGATTTGCAGGTTGATATCACGCAGGACCAGCGGGCCTTCGCCGTAGGCAAACGACACATCTTCGAAGGCTACCAGCAGCTGCCCCTCTGTACCTAAAGAGGCGGACGGACGCAGCACCTTGGAGGTTTCGCGGGACTGGCGGACACACTGAACGACCCAGGAAGCGGGCAATTTGACTTCACGATAGTTGATCTCGGGGGGGAGTTTTTTTACTGCGCCGAGATAACGCGTTTCCCCATCGGTCATATACAACATGCGGTCGGGCTGCGCCTGGAGGGCATCCTCCACGCGATGCTCGATCAAGATGATCGTGGCACCCTCGTCAGCCAGGCTACGGAAAACGCCCAGGGCTTCGTAAGCCGAAGCAGGGTCGAGAGAGGCCAGGGGTTCATCCAAAAGCAGAATGGAAGGGCGCATGGCAAGCAGCCCGGCCAGGGCGACCTTTTGCTTTTCGCCGCCAGACAGGGTAAACGTATCGCGCGAACGCAGGTGTTCGATATTCAGACGGGCAATGGCTTGATCTACGCGCGCCAGGATTTCCTTACGCGGCAACCCCAGGTTTTCAGGACCGAAGGCGATCTCGGCGACCACGTTGGTGGCGACAATCTGGCGCTCGGGGTCTTGCAGCAGCGTGCCGATGACCTGGGATATCTCGACCAGTGAAAGATCGGAGATTTCCCGTCCATGGATGGTTACCGAGCCGGAGCGCTCGCCTTTATAACTGCGCGGGATCAAGCCGTTAATGCAGCGCGCCAGGGTGGTCTTTCCGCAGCCGCTGGAACCTGCCACAAGCAGCAATTCACCCGGTTTTAATCGAACAGAAACGTCACGAATTGCCAAGTCAGGACGGGTGCGGTATCGAAAGGAAAGGTTGTCAACGACAAGAGGGTAATCAGGCATCGGCAATTCGGTTCCTATGAAAAAATGGCATCAAAGGCATCACCAATTTTTACATTCAACCGCGCCGCCGCATTACCGTTGACAACCGAGACGATCAGATTGCCCGTGCTGCCCAGCAGCGCGATCAACTCGCCTTCAGGACGCTCGCCGAAGGTATCCACCAGTCCACGTATCTCCACGCCGCAGACCTTCACGATGATACCAGATTTATCTGCTTGAGACTCGCGCAAATGCTTGCTGTGGATATTCGAAGCGACGTTGCCGAAGCGGTCAATGTGGATGACCTCGCCGCGCCAGCCGGTCTCGGTGCGGACGGGTTTCGGCAGGTCTAGCCGTACCGGATCAGTGATAGGCGTGCCGAGGGCGCGCAGCGGCACGCCATCGGCAAGGTGCGCCGCGCAGGGGGCGAAAATATCCCGCCCGTGAAAGACGCGGCTGACTTCAGGCAGCCAGTAGTTTAACTTATCCAAATGCACGATCTCGACTGTCTGTCCCTGCTCTTCGGCTCTTTCGAGCAAAGGAGTCAGGATGCCGTTATCGGGGCAGACGAAGTACTGCACGCCGATGCGCGCCGCGATAGGGCGACGCGCCGTCCCAACGCCGGGGTCAACGACGACGACATGGATCGTCCCGGCGGGGAAATAGGGCGCGGAACGGAAGAGGATCAGCGCTGCCTCGCGGATGTTCTGCGGCACGATCAGGTGGCTGATATCGGCGATCTGGGCTGTAGGGCAGATGCGCCAGATGACGCCTTTCATCACGCCGACGTTGCCGTCCTTGAGGCCGAAATCGGTGGTGAGGGAAATCACGGGCATGGTTCTATTATCGAGATTCTGGAGAGGAATGTCAAGCGGTTTAAAGCGAGAAGGTCAAATTCCGCCGCTCCATCCAGAAGGCAATCGCGGTGAGCGCCCCCGCAGGCGGAAGGTCACGTTATTGTGCTCGGTCAGTTCAGAGGCAGGCAGATCCGTGGCGCAATTGCCAAAGACATCCACCACGGTGACATGGGCGCGCCAGCCAGTGGAAGTTTTCTCGGGCTTCGGCATAGCGAGACGCACGGGGTCTTTGATGGCTGGTCCGAAGTCTGCCAGCGGAACACCCTTCGCCAGGTACGCGCCAACCGGCGCGAAGATGTCTCTTCCGTGGAAGGTGCGACTGACATCGGGCAGCCAGTATCTGGCATTCGTCAGGTAGACAATTTCCACCGGCCAACCGTTCTTCTCGGCATCCGCGAGCACTGGTGTGAACAGGCCATTATCCGGCCCAACGAAATACCACTTCCCTGCCCGCATAGCCAGCGGGCGGCGCTGCGTCCCCACGCCGGGATCAACGACCGCCACATGTATCGCCCCAGCCGGGAAGAACGAATAGGCGCGCCATAAGGTGAACGCGCCTTCGAGAACGTTCTGCGGCGAGATGACATGGCTGATATCGGCAATCTGCGCTTCCGGGCAGATGCCCCAGATGACGCCTTTCATAGTACCGACGAAACCATCTTTAAGGCCGAAATCGGTGGTGAGGGTGAGGATGGGCATGGGATTGAGGATTTTAGATTTTAGATTTTAGATTTACGATTTACGATTAAGGGTTGAGGATTGAGGGTTGAGGTTTCAGTTATACGGATTGAATGGCGAGAGGGTGATCACCGAGAGGCAAACCAGCGGCTGGGAGGAAATGCGCACTTCGCGGTGGTAAAGTTCGAGGTCAATGTCCATTGCAGGCAGTTTACATTAGTTGACCGGAGATGTCAATTTTTTATAGTATGGGTATGTAAGAAGCCCGAAGGTGCCCTAAAGGATGCTGCGCGAAACCATCGGGCTCAGGCACAAAGCCCCGTAAACGGGACTGTTAGATTTGCGGATCTGGCTGGCGAGATTGAATAGGCGATTAAATAAACAAATCAGGAAAAACGAAGGAGGAACGAATATGGGATGTTTCGAAAGGTGCAAATGGCGAGAGGCGAAGACGCCATGCAAGCGGACGCCCTGCTTGACGGATCGGAATACGCGCTTGTGTTTAAAAATTCCCAGCTTCGGTGAAACCAACGGTGTGCTTACGGTGAGGGAAGGTAATCCAAAGGGCAGCGACATTATCGCTCACTTTCTGCATAGAATTGCGGATAGATCATGTGACAAAAAAGGCACAAGATGAACAGCTTTCCCGTGCCAGGAACAATTATAAAACAAATGTTCTAATTTGGCAAGGGGCAAGAGGGACACCCGGAAGAACTGGGTGCGGGCAGGCGGCCAGGTGGGTACGTTTGGGGTAACTGGTAGGAGACCTGCCCCCTTAAACCGGGGGCTTATGGGCGGTCAGAAGCTCGGCGGGGTCAGGCACCCTGCGCACCCTCCACACCCTCCGGGTGTGCTTCGCGAGGTGTGCTACCCCCTACGCTATGCTCCGCCCCCTCCCCCCTGCCCCCTACCCCCTACGGGGACCTTCGGTGGGGACCTTCGGCGGGGACCTTCGGCGGGGATGCTACGCGAGGGGTGCTTCGCGACGCGAAGACCAGCGCCGAGCAAGAGGCATCTTGCGCGCAGAAGGGGTTTTTCTTGATTGCCACTTGACTTTCGTTGGAAAGACTCTATACTGAAAGTGGATGTTCGGGTGGTATGAAGTTCTAATCCTTGCCTGCGAGAGATTCAGCGCGAGGATAAATACTTCCACCTAATCTTCAAAAGAAAGACCAGTGCAAACCTGATCAAGGAGTTTCTTCCCCTTCCCCCTTTGGGGACTTTGCGGGGACGATGTCCCCTCAGTACCCTCTGTACCCTCCACCCTTCGGGTACTTCGCGGGTATGCTTCGCGAGGTATGCTGCCCCCTACGCTGCGCTCCGTACCCTTCCCCCTCCGGGGACCTTCGGCGGGTATGCTGCTCCCTCCGGGAGTGCTTCGCGACGCGAACGCAAACCGTTGGGCCGCTTCTTATTAGCGAGAAAAGTGCTTGATTAAATGAGCAAAAAGGTGTATCTTTATTGTAGATACGAAAGGAGAAATACCTTATGTTCACAAAAGTA
>JALHUM010000141.1 GCA_022865905.1 Anaerolineales bacterium
CTGGAGGTCTTTTGCACGAACGGCACGGCAATGGCGGACAATGAGGCCGAGAGCACCATCCTGAAAGGCGACCTAGACGGATTCCACTCGGCCCGCCCGCCGCACTTTTTCATGCAGCGTTACGCCCCCTGCTACGTGGACGAAGTGCGCCAGTTCCTCGAGTGCGTGCGCGACGATAAGCCGACGCCGGTCACCGGTCAGGATGGCCGCGCCGCGGTGGTGCTTGGTTACGCCGCCTGGAAATCATTCCGCGAGAACCGGCCGGTCAAGGTGAGCGAGATTGGATAACCTGAACTGCATCCGCTGCGGGCTGTGCCTGGCCGTCTGCCCAACGTACCGCGAGGTACTGAGCGAGACCGCCTCGCCGCGCGGGCGGGCCGTTCTGGCGCGCAAGGGACTGGAAGGCGAATTCGCCCTCAGCCCCAATCTCATCGAGCAGATGTACGCCTGTTTTGACTGCATGGCGTGCAACGAGATTTGCCCGGTCGGCATCCGTCCCGCTGACCTGGCCGTGGACATGCGCCGCGTCCAGGAGCAGATACAGCCTGCTGTATGGAAGGATGTGCTGTTCGGCGGACTCATCCCCAATCCGGGGCGGATGGAACTGGCGACCTGGCCGCTGCGCGCATACGAGAAACTGGGCATCCGCCGGTTGGTTTACTCACTGGGACTCCACCGTCTCATGCCGAAACAAGTTCGGGATCTGGACGCCATGCTGCCCCATCTGCCCCAGCGTCCGCTGCGGCAGGTACTGCTGGAGGTCAGCAAGGCAAATGGCGAAAGCCGCTATCGGGTTGGTTTTTTCCTAGGCTGCGCCCAAAGCCTGATGTTCGCCGACGAGAGCGCTGCCACCGTGCGCGTGCTGGCGCGCAACGGCTGCACCGTCATCACGCCAAAGGAAACCGTCTGCTGCGGGATGCCGGCCTTGGGCTACGGGCGGCCTGACCTGGTGCGCGAACAAGCCCGCCACAATATCACCCTCTTCGAGCAGGCGCAGGTCGAGGTCATCGTCACCGACTGCGCCACCTGCGGCTCCACGCTCAAGGAGTACGGCCACCTGCTGGCGGATGACAACGAATGGGCGGCGCGGGCGGCCGCGTTCAGTGAGAAAGTGCGGGATGTGAGCGAGTTTCTCATGTCCATCCCGCTCGAAAAACCGCAGGGAAGGGTCGAGGCACGCGTCACCTACCACGACCCCTGTCACCTGCGGCGCGGCCAGGGCGTGTGGCAGCAGCCTCGCACTCTATTGCAAATGATTGACGGCCTTGAGTTTGTCGAACTGCCGGAAGCCGATTGGTGCTGCGGTTCGGCGGGAAGCCAATTAATCACGCATTACGAGACTTCGCTCAAAGTGCTACAGCGCAAAATGGAAAATCTCGAAAGCACACAGGCAGAATACATCGCCTCCGGCTGTCCCGGCTGCCAGATGCAGTTGAACGTCGGCGCGCAGCGGCGCGGACTGGAGGTGCAGGTTGTCCATCCCATCGCGTTGCTGGATAGGGCTTATAACAAAGAGAGTATCGTTGCGAGGGATGTTGGTCGAGTAGCGAAGCATATCGCGAAGTCCCCGAAGGCGGAAACCCAGCCTGAAGCAATATCCGCCGGGGCGAATAACTTGTGTCAATTAGAAGAAGGCGATTAGGCAGGAGATTGCCATGCTCGCTGGAGAACGCTCACTCGCAAAGACAACAATGAGGAAACGATGGATAAAAACATCCTCTTACAACTCGAAAAAATAGCAGGCAAAGATGGCGTCCTGTCCACGCCCGAAGACCTGATCGTCTACAGTTACGATGGCACCTTCGCAGAGCATCGTCCGGACGCCGTCGTCTTACCGCGCACCACCGAACAGGTCAGCCAGATTGTGGCGCTGGCCGCGCGAGAACGCATCCCCGTGGTGACGCGCGGCATGGGATCGGGACTGGCCGCCGCGTCTGTCCCGCTCAGCGGCGGGATTGCGCTGACGATGACGCGCATGAACCACATTTTGGAGATTGACAAAGCGAACGCCACCGCCCATGTCGAGGCGGGCGTCGTCACCGCGGAACTGCAAATTGCGGTGGAAAAACATGGGCTGTTCTACCCCCCCGACCCGTCCAGCAACCGTCACTCGACGCTCGGCGGCAATATCGCCTGCAACGCCGGTGGGCCGCGCTGCCTGAAGTATGGCGTCACCGGCGATTATGTGCTCGGCCTGAACGTCGTCCTGGCGGATGGGCGTGTGCTGCACACTGGCAGCAAATGTATCAAGGACGTGGTCGGCTACGACCTGACCGCCCTATTCACCGGCTCGGAGGGGACGCTGGGCGTCATCACCGAAGCCCTGCTGCGGCTGATTGCCCGACCGCGCTATGCCCGCACCGCGCTGGTCGAGTTCGTCTCTTTGGATAACGCCTGCCGCACGGTCAACGCGATTCTCCTGGCGGGCATCCTCCCGGCCGCGCTCGAACTGATGGACGAGACTGCCATTTCCTGCATCGAGGAAGCCATGCACCTAGGGCTTCCGTTGGATGTAGAAGCCATCCTGCTCGTCGAGACCGACGGCTCGGATGAGGCGGCTGTCTTGCGCGAGATAGAAGCAACCGCCGGGATTTGCCATGATTGCAGCGCCCGCCACATCAAGATCGCGAAGGATGAGGCCGAGCGAGGTAGTTTGTGGGAGGCACGCCGGTCCGTTGCGCCAGCACTGGCGCGCAAAGCCCCCAACAAACTCGGCGAGGATATCACCGTTCCGCGCAGCGCCATCCCCGAAGCTGTCCACCGCCTCAAAGCCATCAGCGCCAAATACGGTTTGCCGATCGTCATCTTCGGCCACGCCGGGGACGGGAACCTGCATCCCAACATTCTATTTGACAGGCGCGACCCGCAGCAGTGGGCTAAAGTCGAAAAGATGGTGGGCGAGGTGTTCGGCACATCGCTGGAGCTGGGCGGGACGCTTTCCGGTGAGCACGGTGTTGGTGCGCTGAAGCGTCCGTACATGGAGCAGGCTCTCGGTCCGCTTTCGATCGAAATCCAGAGGCGCATCAAGCAGGCATTGGACCCGCTCAATATTTTTAATCCAGGGAAGGTTATTCCGGAAAAAGTGTCACCCTGAGCCGAAGCCCTGAGCGCAGCGAAGGGGCAAGCGAAGGGTCTCCCGCCCAGCGGGTGGAGATTCCCACCTGCACCGCACCTGCGGTGTGCCGCAGGTGCAGGTGTCGCCCCTGCGTGGCTCCCTGGCCTAGCCCGCCAGGGCAGGCAGAATTACAAAATGTGGCTATCACACCAAATCCTTGTAAAGGAGCAATAATATGTCAAACCCAAACGTACCCAAAGGATTCCTACCCACCGACCAACCCGACCTGTTTTTTGAAGACAACGCGGTTGGTCGTTTGAAGAAAGAAGTTTGGGAGGCCAGCGACGCGCAGATTGACGCCATCCTGGCCGACTACGGCATCCCCTCGCCGGTCGAGTGGAGCAGGCCCGGCGCGTACATCCAGACGACCACCCGCTGGCAGGTGGAGGCGAATCGCAAAAAGAACGATGTCGTCTTTATCCCGGTCGGCTGCACCGAGCTGCATGGACAGCACCTGCCCAGCGCGGCGGACACGCTCTACGTCAGCGCGATTTGCGAAGCTGTTCACCGCTATACCGCCAAGCGCGGTGCGCCGGTCAACCTGGCTCTACCCCCGCTGATGTATGGCGGCCACCCATACCATCACATGGGCATGCCCGGCACGGTCATTGTGCGCGAACACGTTGTCCGCGAGATGATGATAGACGTGATGCTCGGCCTGTGGAACGACGGCTTCCGTAAGCAGCTTATCGTCAACAATCACGGACAGTTGTGGATGCTCGAATCGGCGGTGCAGGAATTCATGAAACGCTACCAACTGCCGGGTATCTTCCGCGTCATTGACTGGCATCGCGGCGTGCGCGAGTTCTTCCGCCCAGCCGAGCGCGGCGGGCAGATGAGCACCAACTTCGTCCACGCCGACGAGTCCGAGACCTCGCTGAGCCTGCTGCTTCACCCCGAGATGGTGGATATGAACTTCGCGGTGGATACCGAGGGCAAATCCTACCTGCCCGAAGGTCACTTCGACAAATCCGTGGACCCGTTCGGGCGGCCGAGCCGCTGGTCGGAGGGCGAGGGGCACTTTGCCATCGAGATCGCCGCCACGCCGGAAGGTGTGGTCGGCAAGGCCAGATCCGGCGCGGCGCACAAGGCCAAACGACCGATGGCCGCCATCCTGAAGTACCTGACGCTGTGGCACGACCACATCCTCGAAGCCTTCCCCGCTGGGACGGTTCCGCCGGTCGAAGAGGTCACACTGCGCAGCGCCAAAGAGATGGAACCCTACCTGCGCGAGCCGCTCAGCCCGGGCTGGAAGCCGGTCTATGGCATCCCGCGCATCGGCCATGGGACGGAAGTCTAACCTGTCACTGCGAGCCGTCCTGCCTGCGCCAGTGCCGCCTTGGCCTGGCCGCCACCTGTGCCTGCACCACAGGTGCAGGCAGGACAGGCAGGCACAGGTGAGCGGAGCGTTCTTCAGCGAAGTCGAAGGACGGCGAAGCAGTCTCCACCTTAGCAGAAGATTGCTTCGTCGCACACCGTCCTGCGGTCGGTGCAGGGCAGAACGCTCCTCGCACGCGTGCCTGCGCACGGTGCAGGCAATGACACTTGAAAAGGAGTAAACCCATGAAAGGTAAATTGCAAGGCGTGACACTCATCGCCGATTGGAGCCCCAAGCCGGGATTCAAGTTGGGCGCGAAAGACATCGAAGGCCGCCAGACCTATCTGGGCAGCCAGGTGTGGAGAAATCCAAAGCTGGAGATCAGAGAATACGATATCCCCGCGCCAGGTCCGGAGCAAGTGCTGCTGGAGGTCAAAGCCTGCGGAATCTGCGGCTCGGACGTCCACATGGCGCAGGCGGATAAGAACGGCTATATCTACTATCCGGGCCTGACTGGCTTCCCGTCCATTCTCGGCCACGAATTTTCCGGTGTTGTCGTGGAAGCTGGGAAGAAGGCTTTCGATAAGCGCACCAACAAACCGTTCAAGGGCGGCGAGGCGGTCACATCCGAAGAGATGCTGTGGTGCGGTCAGTGCAAACCCTGCGCCGACGGGCAGCCCAATCACTGCGAGCGGCTGGACGAAGTCGGGTTCAACGTCAACGGCGCGTACACAAAATACATTCTCCTGCCTTCCCGCACCCTCTGGAGCCTGGAGCCGCTGCGGAAGAATTACAAAGGCGACGATATTTTCGTGGCTGGCAGCCTGGTCGAACCGACGGCCGTGGCCTACAACGCGGTCATCGAGCGCGGCGGCGGCATCCGTCCCGGAGACCGGGTCGTCATCCTGGGTGGCGGGCCGGTGGGCATTGCGGCCTGCGCCATCCTCAAGCGCGCCGGGGCCTCGAAAGTCATCATCTCAGAGACGCAGCCGGAGCGCGCCGCCATGGCCCTGAAACTGGGCGCCGATTACCACGTCAACCCGCTCGAGGAAGATTTCGCCGAGCGCGTACTGGAGATCACCGAGGGCATGGGCGCGGACCTGTTCATGGAAGCCACCGGCCTACCGGAGGCCGTCTACCCCGGCATCGAGCGCGTCATCTGGGAAGGGCGCACGCTGAACAGCACGGTGGTTGTCACCGCCCGCGCCGAGGCGAAGATGCCCGTCACCGGCGAGGTGCTGCAGGTGCGGCGGGCACGCATCGTCGGCGCGCAGGGCCATTCCGGTCACGGCAACTTCCCGCGCGTCATCGAGTGCATGGCCACCGGCATGGACATGACCCGCATGAGCACCAAGAAGATTGGACTGGAGGAATTGCCTGAGAATATCATCAAATTGCAGACAGACCGGAAGGAATGCAAGATTACATACATGGCGAAGTAATTCGCCCTCACCCCTGCCCCTCTCCCCATAAGGGAGAGGGGCGAGGAGTAACGATGAAACTCTCTATTGTCCTCTCCACCCAACCCGCGCAGTTCCAGGCTGCTACCTTCAAAGGCGACCTTGAAACGAACCTGGCGCGCATCGCCTTTCTCGGTTATGACGGCGTCGAACTGGCCATTCGCGACCCCGAGCTGGTTGACCTGGACGATCTGGAGCGGCTTGTGCGCAAGCACAGCTTGAATGTGCCCGCAATTGGTACAGGTCAAGCATGGGGCGAGGAGGGATTGTCGTTCACCGACCCAGACCCCGAGGTCCGCCGCGCCGCGCTCGAGCGGATCAAAAGCCATATCCCGGTTGCAGTCCGCTTCCAGGCCGTCATCATAATTGGATTGGTCCGCGGCATCCTCAAACCGGGCGTGGAGCTGGCTCGAGCGATGGACTGGCTTGCTGCAGCCCTGCGCGAGTGCAGCGCGTTCGCACGTCCGCACGGAATCCGCCTGGCGCTTGAACCCATCAACCGTTACGAGACCACGCTCGTCAACACCGCCGCGCAGGGACTGGAGTTGATCGAACGCGTCGGCGCGGACAATCTCGGCCTGTTGTTGGATACTTTCCACATGAACATCGAAGAGCCAGTGATCGAGGAAAGTATCCGTCTCTGCGGCGACCGTATATTTCACTTTCATGTGGCTGATTCCAACAGATGGGTTCCCGGCGCGGGGCATTTGGATTTCAAGTCC
>JALHUM010000142.1 GCA_022865905.1 Anaerolineales bacterium
ACCGGAACATCCTGCGCATGGCTACCTGGGAGTTTGCCGTGCAGAAGGAAACGCCGGTCAAGGTGGCCATCAACGAAGCGGTCGAGCTGGCGAAGCAGTATGGCTCGGACAGCGCTTCGCGCTTTGTCAACGGCGTGCTCGGCAGCCTGGTAGATCATCAGAACGAAATTTCACAGGTAATCCACACGGCAAGAAAAGGCTAAGGGTATATGGAATTTTTGGGTATCGGTCCGCTCGAACTCCTCTTGATCGTGCTCCTTGCGCTGATCATCCTGGGGCCAAAAGATCTTGAAAGAACGGCCAAGAGCATCGGGAAGGGATTGAATCAGCTTGTCCGCTCCGATACCTGGATAACGATGACGGAAGCCTCCCGCCAATTGCGTACGTTACCGAACAAGCTGATGCGCGAGGCCAATCTGGAAGAGTTCCAAAAGATGACAACCCAAGAGCTTTCTGCAACAGCCACGGAGACTCAGAAAGCGCTAAAAGCCTGGACGACGCAGCCAGCAATGGTGATCAATACGCCTGAGAAACCCCCCGAACCTGCCAATACGATTGCCCCACCAGCAAAGGACGGCGAACAATCGCAATGAGGCTTTATGCGTAAATTCTGGATTGCATTGTGGCGTGTGGTAACTTTCCCCTTCCGGGCAATCTGGTGGCTTGTTTCCCTGCCGGTCAGGCTGTACAAGAAAGCCTTTGCCTTCCTGACCTTCGAGCCTGAAGACCGGCCGATCGTGGACGCCTTTGCCGATACCGTTAAAAAACCGTCTGCGCTAATGGGTCACCTCGAGTCGCTCCGCAAGCACTTGTTCCGGATGTTGATCGCAGTGGCGTTCGGGATTTTGCTGTGCGCGACCTATACGACCCAGATCATTGATTTCCTCGCGAAGCCTGTTGGAGGCATTAATACGTTAAAAGCCATTGACGTGACCGAATCGGTGGGCGTGTTCATGCGCGTGGCATTGCTGGGGGGCTTCGCAGTCGCCTTGCCTTATCTTGCATTCGAAATCTGGCTATTCGCCGCGCCGGGGCTGAGCGCCCGGGCGCGCCGCCTGGGTTTGTTGGGCATTCCGCTGGCCGAGGTTTTTTTCGTTAGCGGGATAGCGTTCTCATATATTTTCCTGTTCCCCACGGCGCTGCCTTTCCTACTCAACTTCATGGGCATCCAGACTATCCCGCGCCCATCCTCGTACATCAATTTTGTCACCGGACTCATGTTCTGGATTGGCGTATCCTTCGAATTTCCACTTATCATCTACGTGCTGACCCTGATGGGTATCGTCAAACCGCCCACCCTGGCTCGCAACTGGCGCATCGCGGTGATCGTGATCGCAGTCCTGGCGGCCGCCATTACGCCGACCGTTGACCCGGTCAATATGACCTTGGTCATGGCGCCGATGATCTTGCTCTATTTCCTCAGCATCGGCATGAGTCACTTGGCTTTGATTGGGCGGAAACGCCCTGAGACGGAAGCCTCTTGATCGTTTCTATCTTACTCTTCCCCCGTTCATCGTTACCTGAGGAGGGGACATGAAAAAACACCTTATAACTCATCTGACCCTTCGACTGGTTCTCCTGGCGAGCCTGAGCGCGTTGCTCTTGAATGGCTGCACGCTCTCGCTGATTGAACCCTCCGGCCTCGTCACGCCGACTCCTACGCTGCCGTTCCCTCTTCCGCCGACAACCACGCCCCAACCAAACGCGGAAGTGACTTTCGACGTGAGCCTGCCTGCGCCACTGCTGCTGGGCGAGAGCCTCTACCTGAGCGTGGTGGATGAAGTCACCGGGTTGGCGCTGAATGCCGTCAATTATCCCTTGCGCGGAGTGGACACGATGCATTACACGCTTGCCCTGCCACTGCCTATTAATAGTATGGTGAAATACCGCTACCTGCGCCAGACCGCGCTACCCATACTGGAGGATAGCTCTGCAGATCAGACTGTGCGTTACCGTATGGCCTACGTAACCGGGCCGATGGCCGTGCAGGACGTGGTCGCCAGTTGGAGCGACAGCCCGTTCTCAGGTCCGACCGGGCGTGTCAGCGGGCAGGTGGTCAACGCCGCGGACGGCACGCCCATCCCCGACATTCTGGTAACGGCAGGTGGTTTGCAGACCTTGACCGATTCGGGCGGCAATTTCTCCCTGGAGGAATTGCCTCCTGGGACGCACAACATGGTCGCTTACGCCCTGGATGGGATGCACCAGCCTTTCCAGCAAGGCGCGACGGTGGTGGCGGGTAAGCCCACGCCGGTCAAGTTGGCGATGGCTCCCGCCGCGCTGGTCAACGTGATTTTCACCGTGATCGTCCCCCACGATACCGTCCCGACCGCGCCGATCCGGCTGGCTGGCAACCTCTATCAATTGGGCAACACCTTCGGAGACCTGGATGGCGGCTTGAGCCTGGTAGCCACGCGTATGCCTGTCCTTTCGCCGCTGCCGGATGGCCGTTTCACGCTCTCAATCATGCTGCCGGTCGGGGCGGACATTCGGTATAAATACACGATGGGGGATGGGTTCTGGAACGCCGAACACCGGCAGAACGGCGAGTTTGTCGTTCGCGAGTTGATTGTCCCGCAGGCCAATGCCCTCATCCAGGATGTGGTCGAGACCTGGCAGGCTGGCCCATCCGCGCCGATCCTGTTCGAGGTCAGCGTCCCGCTCGAAACGCCGGTCACGGATAGCATTTCCATGCAGTTCAACCCTTATGGCTGGACCGAGCCGATCCCGATGTGGCCGCTGGGTAACAACCGTTGGGTTTATAAACTATTCAGTCCCTTGAACATGCTGGGCATATTCGAGTATCGTTATTGTCGCAGCGACCAGTGCGGCAGCGCCGACGACATCGCCACGCCGGATGGTCACCACGGCCAGCCTGTCTCCACCAGCCTGGCGCCTCAAGACTTGCAGGATACGGTCAGCGGCTGGACCTGGTTGCAAGCGTCAAAGCCGGGTTCGTTGGGTGGTTTGCAGGTGACGCCGCGCGCCGACGGTTTCTGGGCCGGCGTTGAACTCCAGGCGTATTACGATCCCACCTGGCAGGCGCTCATGCCCCAGGCCTTTCAAAACGTGCAGGCGGTTGGTTCGAATTGGGTCGTAATAACGCCGACGTGGACGTATAGCCGGACCTCGCCGCTGGTTTTTGCGCCAGTACCGGGCCATGATCCGCTATGGGATGATACAGATGAGACCATTGGCCGGGCGCGCGCCCTCAACATGAACGTGGCGCTCTTCCCGTCGGCCAATTTTCCAAACTCAGCCGAGGAATGGTGGAACGCCACGCCGCGCGACGCTACTTGGTGGGATAACTGGTTTGCCCGTTACCAGGCTTTCGCAGTCTATTACGCCGACCTGGCTAACCGTACCAGTGTGCAGTGCCTGATCCTGGGCGGCGACTGGCTGGCAACGGCTTTTCCAGGCGGCAGCGCCACCCTCCCAGCGGACGCGGATACACGCTGGCGCAATATGATCGCTGAAGTCCGCGAGCACTACGCCGGCGCGGTCTATTGGGCATTGCCGTATCCCGGCGGGCTGCAAAGTTCCCCCGCTTTCATAAAGGATATGGATGGTATCTACCTGCTGTGGAGCGCGCCATTGAGCAATTCGATCGTTCCCTCGATCGAAGAGATGCAGACGCAGGCAGGTCAATTGCTGGATAAAGATATCCAACCCTTCCATGCGTCGTTGCAGAAACCGCTGGTGCTGGCTGTGGCCTATCCCTCGGTCAATGGCGCGGCGAGCGCCTGTCCGCCGGATGGCAAGGGCGGCTGTCTGCCCTGGACGGCGTTCAGCCAACACCAGCCGGATAATCCCGCTTTCAGTGTAGATATGAAAAGCCAGGCAGATATCTACCAGGCGTTGTTGAGCGCGGTCAACTCGCGAGCCTGGATCACGGGTTTCGTCAGCCGCGGCTATTATCCCCCCACCATCTTGCAGGATGAATCTGCCTCGATCCATGGCAAATCGGCTGCGGATATTTTATGGTATTGGTATCCGAGGATGTTAGGAGTGGTGAAGTAAATCCTTAATTGGGGGGAAGGTGGGGGTTCGCCCCCATCCCCCAATTTTTTGAGAAGTCACTATGAAATAAATTTCACCACCAAGCATGAAAATCTATTTTCATATCAGTTACTAACTCGACAACGTTATATACTCGTATAGGTTATTTTCTTACCATTGAAGAGCTATTTTCAGCACCATCAAGTGTCCGCGCAAGTTCTTTCAAGCCAGAAAATCTAATGAAAACAGAATGCTTGTCCTAATCTAACATTGTCGAGCTAATTCTGTTCCTATTCGCCAAAGGAGGAGAATTGTCCAAAATTAAGAAAGGTTATCGTGTTTTGATCTGGACAGTCAGCATACTGGTCATCTTGGCTCTCTTGCTGGCCGCCTTCGGTTTCACCTGGGTGAAGGTCACCGCGCCCAAGTCGTTCCCGCAAGTGGACGGTGAAATCCATCTCACGGGTCTCGACGGCCCGGTGAACGTCTACCGCGACGGCATGGGCATCCCAAACATCTACGCCACCAGCGCGCACGATCTGTTCATGGCGCAGGGCTACGTGCATGCTCAAGATCGCTTCTGGCAGATGGATTTCTGGCGGCACATCGGTTCCGGGCGGCTTTCCGAGATGTTCGGCAAGTCGGAGGTCGAGACAGACGCCTTCCTGCGCACGCTAGGCTGGGCGCAGATCGCCGAACAGGAATACGCCGTTGCAGCCCCGGAAGCCAAAGCCATGCTGGATGCTTACACCGAGGGCGTTAATGCTTACCTGGCCGGGCGCAGCGGGACGCAACTCAGCCTGGAATATGGCATCCTGAAGCTGCTCAATTCATCCTACAAGCCCGAACCCTGGACTCCGGTCCAAACGCTGACCTGGGCCAAATCCATGGCCTGGGATCTGGGCGGCAACATGAGCGCCGAGATCGAGCGCGCCATATTGCTCAAGTCCCTGCCGCCTGAGTACGTGGATGAACTCTTCCCGCCTTACCCAAGCGACCATCCCGTCGTTGTCCCGGCGATTGGAGAGAATGTCTTCCAGCCGTCGAACGCGCAGACGTTCGCAAGATTGAATGTCCCTGACACTGCTTTGGTAGCTGTCGAGAAAAACGCCGTACTTTTGAACTCCCTGCTAGGTCCGGCCGGTGTAGACATCGGCTCCAACAACTGGGTGATCGCCGGTTCCCGCACGGCCACCGGAATGCCCATCCTGGCCAATGATCCGCATCTGGGCATACAGATGCCATCCATCTGGTATCAGATCGGCCTGCACTGCCGGCCCAAGAACGAAACCTGTCCCTATGCTGTGACCGGCTTCTCCTTTGCGGGTGTGCCGGGCGTGATCATCGGCCACAATGACAATATCGCCTGGGGCGTCACCAACGTCGGCCCGGACGTGATGGATCTGTTCATCGAGAAGATCAATCCCGATAACCCGAACCAGTACGAGTACCTGGGCAAGTGGGTGGACATGGAAGTTCATACCGAAACCATCCTTGTCGGCGGCGGCGACCCGGTGGAGTTGACCGTCCGCAAAACAATCCATGGACCGATTATTTCCGACAGTTACGGCCCGCTCATCCAGCAGGTCGAGGTGGGCAAGCAGTCGTTCACCGAAAAAGCCGGTATTGATCTGCCTGAGCATTATGCCATTGCCATGCGTTGGACAGCCCTCGAACCCACCCGGCTCTTCAACGCCATCTGGGCTTTTGACAAAGCCCAGAACTGGGAAGAGTTCCGTACCGCGGCGCGCGACTTCGTCGTCCCTGCCCAGAACCTGGTCTACGCCGACGTGCAGGGCAACATTGGCTACCAGATGCCCGGCAATATCCCGGTCCGCAAGAATGGCGATGGCCGCTTTCCTGTGCCCGGCTGGACTGGCGAGTACGATTGGGAAGGCTACCTTCCCTTCGAGGAACTGCCCTACGTTTTCAATCCATCTTCCGGCTACGTTGCTACAGCAAACAACCAGGTCAACCCCTGGGATTACCCCTATCTGATCAGCACTGAATGGGACTACGGTTTCCGCGCCGAGCGCATCGTGGAAATGATCGAGAACGCCCCCGGGCCGATAGATATTGCTTACATCCAGAAGATCCACGGCGATAATTACGACGCCAGCGCGGCCACCCTCGTCCCGCTCTTGATGCTGGTGAACATGGGCGATGCCAACCTGGAAGGAGTGCGCGCCATCTTCGATGGTTGGGATTATCAGGACAACATGGACTCAGCGCCTGCTGCGCTTTATGCTGCCTTCTGGCGCCGATTCCTGGCCAACACCTTTGGCGATGAGTTGCCCGAAGACCGCCAGCCGGGCGGCTCCAGCCGCTGGTTCGAGGTGGTGCGCAATGTGGCCGACCAACCTGACAGCCACTGGTGGGACTCGCAGTTGACCGCTGACAAAGTCGAGACGCGTGATGATATCCTTAAGCAGTCCTTCACCCAGGCAGTCGCCGATGTGCAAGAAGCTCTTGGCAAGGACCCGGCCAAATGGCGCTGGGGCGACCTGCATACATCCACTTTCCGGAACCAGACGTTGGGTGAATCCGGCATTGCCCTCATCGAGAACCTGTTCAACCGCGGCCCATTCCGAACGGCGGGAAGCGCTTCCATTGTCAACGCCACCGGGTGGAGCGCGACGGGAGGCTTCGAAGTCACCTCCATCCCGTCCATGCGCATGATCGTGGACCTGGGCGACCTACGCAACTCGCTCACTGTGCACCCGACTGGCGAATCCGGACATGCCTACAACCCGCATTACATTGACATGGCTGACCTGTGGCGCAACATCCAGTATTACCCGATGCTGTGGAACGAGCAGGCGATTGTCAGTAACGCCGAGGCTCGATTGGTGATGGTTCCGTAATCGCAGAGATGAGCATCTTTCGCCAGAAACGCGCGTTGACAACCGTCACTTATTACACGTTTGTGACACCTTACACGAATATATGGGATATAAGTCTCTTGTGCGAAATCCTGAAATCTAAGAGAATAGAGGTTGAGGCTCTCCTCAGCATGGGAGTTCCAAAGACCCCATAAAATATCTCAGAGAAAGGGAGAAGATCGTATGGCTAGAAAGTTCACACCAACACCATTGAAGCTCCGCATGCCTGTGCCTTCGGACATTGATATTGCACAGGAAGCCACGTTGAAGCAGATTGTGCAGGTGGCTGAAGAAGTAGGCCTTTTGCCCGACGAGCTTGAGTTTTACGGCCCGTATAAGGCAAAAGTCAAATTGGAGGTGCTCGAGCGCCTGAAGGATGTGCCTAACGGAAAATATATTGACGTGACGGCCATCACGCCGACGCCGCTGGGGGAGGGCAAGAGCACCACGATGGTGGGGTTGAGCCAGGCGTTGGGCGCGCACCTGGGCAAGCGGGTCTTTACCTGCATCCGCCAGCCCTCGCAAGGCCCGACCTTCGGCATCAAGGGCGGCGCGGCCGGCGGCGGGTACTCGCAGGTCGTCCCGATGGAAGATTTCAACCTGCACCTGACCGGCGACATTCACGCCATCACTGCCGCCAATAACTTGCTGGCGGCTGCCATTGACGCCCGCATGTTCCACGAGGCCAAGCAGGACGACGTGAAACTCTTCAACGCTCTCTGCCCGCCTGATAAGCAGGGCAAGCGCAGTTTTTCGCCTTCCATGTTACGCCGCCTCAAGAAAATGGGGATCAGTAAAACCGATCCCGAGGCTTTGACCGCCGAGGAACGTTCCCGCTTTTCCCGCCTGGATATTGACCCGGCCTCGATCACCTGGCGGCGTGTGGAGGATACCAACGACCGCTTCATCCGCGAGATCGAGATCGGCCTCGGCCCGGAAGAGAACATGCCGCGCCACACCGGTTACGACATTACCGTAGCCAGCGAGATCATGGCGATCCTGGCCCTGACCACCGATTTGGCCGACATGCGCGAGCGCATGGGACGCATCGTCATTGGCACCAACAAGAAGGGCGAGGCCGTTACCGCCGAAGACTTGGGCGTAGCCGGCGCGATGACCGTCCTGATGAAGGATGCCATCAAGCCGAACCTGATGCAGACCCTCGAAGGCACGCCGGTCTTCGTACACGCCGGCCCGTTTGCCAATATTGCACATGGCAACAGTTCCATTATCGCTGACAAGATTGCCCTCAAGCTGGCCGATTATGTCGTGACCGAGTCGGGTTTTGGCGCGGACTGCGGTATGGAGAAGTTCTTCGACATCAAGTGTCGCTACTCTGGCCTGATCCCGCAGGTGGTGGTAATTGTGGCGACAGTGCGCGCCCTGAAGATGCACGGCGGCGGGCCAAAGGTGGTAGCGGGTAAGCCGCTGGTGGCTGAATACACCGACGAGAACCTCGACCTGCTGCGTAAGGGCTTAGGCAACATGGAAGTGCACATCAAGAACGCCTTGAAGTTCGGCGTCAATGTGGTAGTGGCGATCAACTCGTTTGCCACCGATACGCCCGCCGAGGTGGAATTGATCCGCAAGGCGGCTGTGGAGGTCGGCGCGGAAGATGCCATCGTCTGCCGGCACTGGATGGAGGGAGGCAAGGGCGCAGTCGCTTTGGCTGAAGCAGTGGTCAAAGCTGCCGAGAAGCCGACCAATTTCAAGTTCCTGTACCCGCTCGAACTTTCCATCAAAGAGAAGATCGAGCTTATCTGCAAGGAGATTTACGGCGCAGATGGAGTGGACTACCTGCCCGATGCCGAGGCCAAGATTGCACTGTATACCAAGCTCGGTTTCGACAAACTGCCAATGAACATGGCCAAGACGCACTTGAGCCTGTCGCACGACCCGGCCTTGAAGGGCGTGCCGAAGGGCTTCCGCGTGCCAATCCGCGACATCCGCGCCTCGGTTGGGGCAGGCTTCCTGTACCCGCTGTTGGGCGAGATGCGCACCATGCCCGGCCTGCCGACTCGACCTGTCTTTTATGATGTTGACCTCGACCTGAAGACTGGCCGCGTGCTCGGCCTGTTCTAAAGTGGTTGAAGGTTGAACGTTGGAAGGTTGAAGGTGACTTCAGCCTTCCAACTTTTTAACCATCAACTTTCAACCTTCTACTTTCAACCCAATTATGGAACTATCCTTTTTGACCATTACCGAAGCGTTGGCGCTCCTCACTCGCCAGGAGATTTCCGCGGCTGATTTGACCGAGGCCTGCTTCCGTCAAATCGAGCGGCTCAACCCGAGGCTGAACGCGTTCATCACGGTCGCAAATGTCGTTTCGAGGAGCGAAGCGACGACACTTGCACCTGCTGCAAGTGCAGGTGAGCAATCTCTCAATTTGCAGAAGGATTTACCGCTTTTCGGTATTCCCATCGCTCTCAAGGATCTCTACGAAACCGCTGGCATCCGCACCACCGCAGGCTCGAAATTCTTTGCCGATACCATTCCTGCCGAAGATGCCTTCGTCGTCCAAAGGTTGAAGGGGGCCGGTGCGGTGCTGCTTGGCAAGACAAACATGCACGAGATCGCCCTAGGCGTGACAGGTGTCAATCCGCACTATGGCGTCTGCCGCAATCCCTGGAATGTGGTCCGCATCACCGGCGGCTCGTCGAGCGGCAGCGCGGCCGCGCTGGCGGCTGGGATGTGCCTGGGGGCGCTGGGTACAGATACCGGCGGCTCGATTCGCATCCCCGCATCGTTGTGCGGGGTGGTTGGCTTGAAGCCGACTTACGGGCGCGTCAGCCTGCGCGGTGTCATCCCGCTCTCGTGGAATCTCGACCACGCCGGATCGATGGCGCGCACCGTGCGGGACGTGGCGTTGTTGCTGCAAATCATTTCTGGCTACGATCCGCTCGATCCCGCTTCGGTGGATGTGCCTGTAAATGACTATCTTGCCCATCTCGGCGACGGCGTCAAAGGCTGGCGGATTGCGCTGGCTTGCGGTGAATATTTTGGCGAAACCGATGCCGAGGTTGGTGAAGCGGTTCAATTGGCTGCCAGGCTCTTCGAATCGATTGGCGCGCACGTGGAGGAAGCCGAGCTCTCCTGGGTGCGAGAAGCTGCGCTTGCCAACGGCCTGCTGGTCCAGGCGGACGCGGCAGCCTATCACCGCGAACGATTGGCGGCGCGCCCCGAAAATTTCGGCGCGGATGTACGCCAGCGCCTGCAAAATGGCGCGGCCTGCACTTCGACCGAGTATGCCCTGGCGCGACGCACACAATCCGAAATGCGCCGGAAATTCGAGAACCTCTTTTCGGATTACGACATATTTCTTACGCCGACCACCCCCATTGCCGCGCAACTCATCGAAGGAACGGACGCAATCGAACAAGCCCGCCGTCTGACACGTTTCACCGCGCCCTTCAACCTGACCGGCTTGCCGGCCCTATCCCTGCCTTGCGGATTCACGTCCAGGGGGCTGCCAGTTGGTTTGCAGATTGTCTCGAAACCCTGGGGAGAGGCGAAGGTTTTACAGGCGGGCTACGCTTACGAACAGGCGACGACGTGGCACGAGGCTATTCCAGGTTTATGTGTTGTGGGTTGAAGATCCAGCCTTTCCTTCAACTCGCAGCCTAAAAAACAAACGGGATAAATCTTTTTGTCGTCTTCATGTAGCCGGCATATTCGCTCCCAAACTTGACCAGGCATTCGTTCTCGTCGGCGCGGGCAGTGGCGTAGAGAAAAGCTGTGGCGACGGCGGCAATGCAGCCATCCAGCAGGGATGGAGATTTGAAAAAGATCCCCCAAGCCAGGTAGAGCAGGGAGGCGTATAGCGGGTGGCGGATGTAGTGGTAGATCCCCTCTGTGACCAGCCGCGTGGTCGTTTCGAGGGCGTCTTTGGGTTTTCCGATGGTGCGCAGCAGAAATACCCCATAAATGAGTGGAACGAGCGAGGCAAACAACAAAATCCAGGAAAACACCTGATACCAGGCGCAAGGATTGGCGAACCATCCGCGCAGGTTTAGTAGAAATAGCCCCCAAATGGCTTCCCAGGCGAAGAAACGGTAGAAGCCGTGCGAACGCGGCTGGCGCAGGGAGGGCCAGGAATACCAGACGATAAATATCGTACCCAACACAAAAGAGATCCATCCGTACATGTTCTTGCCTTTCTCCCGCTGCTATTCTTGCAGACAGGCTAACAGATCTGCTGTAACGCCCTGTTCTTCAGAGGGGATGATTGCCAGCACCGGAACCGTGGCTGCCATATACACCTCCTGCACATTCTCAGCCTTCCAGCTTCGTGGCAGGATGCCGATCGCATCCACGTCGTCGGCGATGGCTTGGTACACCTCGTCTGGGTTGGTGGCAAGCTGGGCCAGCGAGGTGACTGTTCCTCCCTGCATCACAGCCGCCTCGAATATTTGTTGAATATCTTCGCCAGGTGCGTATATCCATACTCGCACAGACGCGTTTGGGCCTCCAAGCTGGCTCCATTTGCGGATCCGTCCGGTGAATAGCTCGCGAACTTCCGTTACGCCAATTTCCGTGATGGGATTCTGTGGGTGAACAATAACGACGATCTCTTCGATGCCGATCTCGAACGCCGGCGTTATCAACTGTCTAGGTTCGCCAAGGCGGATGGCGATGTCCACGGGGGGATCGAAATACTGCACGGCGCGTTGATCAGCGAAGATGGGAGTCTTTTCAGCACAGTCAAACACGGCAGATAACCAGGGCTGGGCGGCCGCGCTGTATTGGATCGTAATAGATTCAGGAACAGCAATTGGTGTGGTGGGGGAACAGGAGGCGAGAAGGAAAAAAGTAAGAAGTAATAAAGTAAGAAGTAAAAAGGTGAAAGAACGTTTCATTATGCTTACCATTCGCACAATAAGGCGGCCAGGAGCAGGGCGCGTTCCGGCAGGCTGTCCGTCAGGATGTACTCATGCTCAGAGTGGTAGTCCTCGCCGATCGCGCCCAGGCCATCCAAAACGGGGATGCCCAGGGGGGCGACGAAGTTCGCGTCCGATGCGCCGCCGGAGCCGCCCGCCTGGAGCGATATGCCTCTCTTCACGGCAATCTCCTTCGCCCGCTCGAAGGTGGCTTTCATCCTTTCGTCGAACGGCATCGGCGGGCGGTTGAGTTCGCCGGTCACTTCGATGGAAGTGCCCTCTAGGACAGGTTTCAGCGCGTGCAGGCGCGCCAGGATGCGTTCGGCCTCACTAGGTTGCATCACGCGCAAGTCCACTTCGGCCATGGCCTCGGCCGGGACGACGTTCGTCGCAGTCCCGCCGCGGATCATGCCGACGTTGAGCGTGGTGCCTTTTTCGTAGTCGGTCAACTTCTGGATGACGAGCACTTGATGGGCAAGCTCTTCGATAGCGTTCCGACCTTTTTCGTGGTCGCCGCCCGCGTGAGCAGCCCGTCCCTTCACCCTGACCGTGAAATCACCCACGCCCTTGCGCCAGGTTTTGACTGCGCCGTTCGGAAGACCGGATTCGAGTACCAGCACCAGAGCCGACCCCTTCGCCAGGCCCTCGATCAGCGCACGGGATGTGCAACTTCCAATTTCTTCGTCGGAGGTGAATAAGGCGGAGATGGGACGCGGCGGCAGGCTGCCGGTCTCGCGCAGCGCGGCGAGGGTGGTCAGGGCGATGATGATGCCGCCTTTCATGTCCAGAACGCCGGGACCGAAGATCTTATCTCCCTTTTCGCAGAATGGCATTTTCTCCAACGTGCCGAGTGGGAAGACGGTGTCCATATGGGATAGGAGCAGGATGCCGCTTTTTCCCCTCTTCCCCTGGGAGAGGGGCCGGGGCTTAGGGAATCGGGCGAGGACGTGATCGCCGGTCCCGGCTTGCGGGTGGATCTCGACCTGCGCACCCAGGCGCCGGCATTCCTCCGCCACGAGCGCGCCGACCCGATCCACGGCGGCCTTGTCGTGCGAGGGGGATTCGATCTCGACCAGCCGCTTGAGCAAGGAGATCATGCCAGGTTTTTGGGCATTAAAGTTGTTCATAGTAACCGACTTAGTGCCAGACAAATGGCTCCGACAACTGCGCAATAAGCTACAAATGGGTATAGCGAGTGCCTGGTCAAGTAGCCGAGCAGCCATTTAACTACGAACCATCCGATCACTGCCGCAGTGACAAATCCAATGGCCATGGGGAGCAGAAAGCTGATCAGGTCGGGCATTCTCAGCACGCCGAGCAGTTCGTAGCCGCCCGCTGTCAGCATGACCGGGATGGACATCAAGAAGGCGAAACGCGCCGCCGATCTCCGATGGAAGCCGCGCAGCATCCCGCCGCTGATGGTGGTTCCACTGCGCGATGCGCCAGGGAAGACTGCAAGGATCTGGAAGAGGCCGATGACGAGCGCATCCAGCCATGTTATGGACCTCAACCTGCGATTGCGTTTGCCGACCCATTCCGCCATTATCATCAGAAATGCTGCCGCAAAGAGACGGATGGCTGCTTCAAGCAGCGGTTGACGGAATAGCACCTTCACTTCGTCTTTGAGCAAATAGCCTGCCAAAAGGGCGGGGATAGTGGCGATGAGGATACACCATCCAAGTTTCGCATTCGCGGTTGAGCGTTTTCTTTTCTTATATGTTTCAGTATCTTCTTTTTCGGTGTTATGCGGCCTGCTGTAACTGGCACTCGAAAACACGGCGCGGATGATCTCCCAGAAATCTTTCCAGAAGTAGACGATCAACGAAACCATTGTTCCCAGTTGGACGAGTACGAGGAATGAAAAAGTCGCGTCATTCGAGGGGATGCCGAGCAGCGCCTGTCCGATCAGCAGGTGAGCGGTGGAGGAGACGGGGATGAACTCGGTCAGGCCCTGGATGATTCCGAGCAAGAGAGAGGTAAGCAGGTTCACTTGATTTTTCTCCAAAAGGGATTCTAATTCAATCTCTCGGCATTACCTCGCCATTGTGTCTGCCACTCAGGCACACGGGACTCGAACGTGCCCTCAATGATCGCGGCGCGGATTTCGCTCATCAATCGAATTAGCGCGTGCAGGTTATGGATGGATAACAGCGTGCCGGCTAATAATTCCTTTGCCGCGATGAGATGCCGCAAATAAGCGCGCGTAAATGTCTGGCAAGTATAGCACGTGCAGGTTTCGTCAATCGGACGAGGGTCGCGGGCGAATGTGGCATTCATTAAATTCAGGCGTCCCTCAGGCGAGAAGACTGCGTGATGGCGAGCCAGACGGGTCGGCAGGACGCAGTCGAAGATGTCCACTCCACGGCGGACGCCTTCGATCAGGTCTTCGGGCGTGCCGACGCCCATCAGATAGCGCGGCTTGTCTTCGGGTAGGATGCCATTGACCAGGTCGAGTATGGCATAAGTCTCGGCCTTGGTCTCGCCGACCGAGAGTCCACCGATGGCGAGGCCGGGAAAAGGCAAAGAGGAGATGAATTTAGCGGAAGCAGCTCGCAGGTCCGGGTTGACGCCGCCCTGGAGGATGCCGAAGAGGGCCTGATCGGCGCGCCTTTTCGCGGCGAGACAACGTTCCGCCCAGCGGTGCGTCCGTTCCATTGCCTTCGGGATGTAAGTGTGATCGTTTGGATCGGCGCACTCATCGAAAGCCATGATGATGTCCGCGCCCAGGTTCTCCTGGATTGCGATGGATTTTTCGGGCGTCAAGCGATGCGTATAGCCGTCGATATGGGATTTAAAGGTGACGCCGTCCTTGTCCACTTTGCGGGTCTGGGTCAGCGAAAAGACCTGATAGCCACCCGAATCGGTCAAAAGCGGGCGCAGCCAGTGCATGAAGGTGTGCAGGCCGCCCATCTCGGCCACGAGTTCGTCGCCGGGACGCAGGTAGAGGTGATAAGTGTTGGCGAGCACCAGCGAGGCACCTAACTCGCTCAGTTGGGCCGGGGTGAGCGTTTTAACGACAGCCTGCGTGCCAACCGGCGCGAAAACGGGCGTAAGCAGGTCACCGTGCGGGGTGTGGAAGTATCCAGCGCGGGCGCACCCTTGCCTGGCGATAATGCCGAATTCGAACATATGGGAGATTATAACCGACCAGGGTGTGTGTGCTTACATAATTCCATCGAGCCGATGATACAAATCTAACGCAGCCTGCCTGGGTAGGTGATAAAATAACAATGAACGATGCCTGACTCTCTTGTCAATCGTCATTCGTAAATAGAAAACTGTAAAATCCAATGCTTCCTGATTTCCGTGTCCGACAGCGCGACTACCTGCTCGAAATTGCGCGTGCCATCACCCAGGAACTTGACCTGGATAAACTCCTGGCACGCATCCTGCGCATTTCCATCGAGATGCTCGCTGGTCAAGCCGGCATCATTGCGTTAAAAGAGAGCGCCTGTTGGCGCGTGGCCGCCGCGCACGGCATCCCGCCAGCTTTTCTCCGCTATCTAGAGCCGCTTCTCGCCGAAGAGAAAGTGCGGGAATTGAACGTCTCAGAACTCAACCGCATGTTGAAGGAACTGGCCTACACCGCCAGTATGGGCCTGCTCAACGGCGTCGGCCTGCCCCTGGTCACGCACGGCCAAGTTATAGGCGTGACTTTCATCTTTCGAAGCTATCCAGACCTCTTTTCTGCCAACGACAAATTGCTCCTGCAAAGTTTTGCCGACCAGGCCGCCATCGCGGTCTTCAACGCCCAGCTCTACACCCAGGTCAGTTACGAAAAACAACGCCTGGACGCCTTGCTCGATTCAGCTGCGGATGGGATCCTCATCCTGACGGCGGATCGTCTTATAGAGCGCGTCAATGCCGCCTCTGAGCGCATGTTAGCCGCGCCCCGCAACAAGCTCCTGGGCCGGTCGCATGACGAGGTTGTCCGCTGGGCGCATCGTCCCGAAGGATTGACGCTGGAAGAGGCCGAATCCAGAGGCTGGCCGCTGACCCCCAACGCTTACCTTTACGTCGAGGGCGACTTACAGCGGCTTGAACCGCCCTCTCTACCGGTTGGTATCACCTACGCCCCCCTCCTGACACCGGATGGTGTTTTACGCAATATCATCGTCACCGTGCGCGACATCACCAAGTTTCGCAACGCAGAGGAGATCAAGAACACCTTTGTTTCGATCATCAGCCACGAACTCAAGACGCCTGTTGCCTTAATCAAGGGCTACGTCAGCACGCTGCGACGCGAAGACGCTTCCTGGGATCGAGCCGTGGTGCAAGACAGCTTGAAAGTCATCGAAGAAGAAGCCGACCGCCTGACGACGATGATTGAAGACTTGCTGGATGCTTCGCGCCTGCAGGCTGGCGGCCTGAACCCCAACCTGGCCGATATTTCCCTGCCCAACTTGGCCGAACGCCTAGCTGATCGCTTCCGCACCCAGACCAGCCGCCATACCTTCATTGTGGATTTCCCCAAGAAATTCCCGATCATCCTGGCGGACGAGAAGCGCATCGAGCAAGTGCTTGCCAACCTGCTGTCCAACGCCATCAAATACGCTCCCGACGGTGAGATCCGCATCAGCGGTCAGGTACGGCCAGAGCAGGTGATCGTCACCGTGAGCGACGAGGGCGCGGGCATTGACCCAACTGACATTCCATATATCTTTGATCGTTTCTACCGCGCCGAAAAAGCCGTCAAGAAGACTAAGGGCGCTGGCTTGGGACTCTACCTGGCGCGGGCCATCGTCGAGGCGCATGGCGGACGCATCTGGGTGGACCCGAAGCCGAATACCGGCGCCCGCATCTGCTTCTCCCTGCCGAGGAAGTGAGGAGAAATGAGTAACGAGCAATGAGTCCGTTGGTCGCAACTCGTTTCTTATCAATAAATTACTCGGTACTCGCATATGAAGTACAATAGGCCGGTTGTCCAACCAATCGGAAATCCAAAATCGTAAATCGGAAATCACCATGCCCTCTCAAAGAACCCAAATCTTCTGTCCACGCTGCCGGCAGCCGATCCTGGCGCAAGTCGAGCAGCTTTTTGACATTACCGCCGACCCTGGCGCGAAGCAGCGACTCCTGGGCGGAGTCTCCAACTTCGCGAACTGCCCGCATTGCGGCTATGCCGGAGCGCTGGCCGCGCCAATCGTCTATCACGATGCCGATAAAGAACTCCTACTGACCTACTTCCCAGGAGAACTGAACGTTCCGGTCAACGAGCAAGAGAAGCTCATCGGTCCTCTGATCAACCAGGCCGTCAACCGGCTGCCGCCCGAAAAGCGGAAAGCTTACCTGCTGCGCTCCCAGAGCTTTCTCACTTACCAGAGCCTGATCGACCGCATCCTGGGCGCGGACGGGGTGACGCAAGAAATGATCCAAGCGCAGCAGCAGCGCGTGAACCTGATCGAGCGTTTGTTAGCCACATCCACCGCAGAGGCGCGCACACAGCTCATCCAGCAAGATGCCAAGTTGTTGGATGCGGAGTTCTTCGGCCTGTTCAGTCGCTTGATGGAAGGGGCTGCGGCCAGTGGTCAGGAACAGGTCACTCAACAGATGAACGCCCTACAGCAACAGCTCATGAATGAGAGCGAGTACGGCAGGCAATTGCAGAGCCAGGTCAACGAGATCCAGGAAGCCGTCAAAACCTTGCAAGCAGCCGGGAAAGAACTCACCCGGGAGAAATTGTTGGAGATCCTTATCCAGGCTCCCAACGAAGACCGGCTGGGTGCGTTGGCCAGCCTGACCCGTCCCGGCCTGGATTATCTCTTCTTCCAATCGCTCTCCGAGCGCATCGAAACCAAGACCGGCGACGAGCGCAAGAAACTCGAATCCCTGCGCGAGAAGCTGCTCGACATAACCCGCCAGATTGACCAGCGCGTGGAGGAAGAATACAAACGCGCGGGAGAACTCCTCAGCGCGCTGCTCGCCACGCCAGACATCCAAAAGGCCACTCTGGAGCGATTGAACGAGATAAGCGAGATCTTCGTTCAGGTGCTCAACCGCGCATTGCAGGAAGCCACCCAAAAGAAGGATGAAGCCCAATTAAAGAAATTCGAACAAATCGTCGCGGTGCTGCAAAAGGTATCTAAACCGCCCAAAGAATACGAGCTGCTGGAGAAATTGCTCGATGCACCCGACGAGGTAGCTCTGAATAAAATGCTGGAAGAACACAAGGACGAAATCACCCCAGAGTTTAGCAGTTTCGTCGGTGGCGTCTTGGCGCAGAGCGAAGAGCGCGTGGACAAGAAAGCCAAAGGCGAGGACGCGCTGGTGGTCGAGAGATTGAATAGAATCTATCGCGCCGTTCTCAAATTCTCAATGAAGAAGAGCATGGGTTGACCTACAAAAAAGATGCCTTTCGGGGCGTCTTTCGTTATTCTATCGGTGGATTGTCCAGCCTCAGGCCATGTCCGCGCACGGTGATAATGTAGGGATGTTCTGGGTCTATGCTTGCCAGCCGGTCGCGCAGACGGCGGATGAGCGCATCCAGCGCCTGATCCGAAACCCCAACTGCCTGTTCGTCGCCCCAGGCTGCTCCGATCAAACCCTGCCGGTCCACAACCTGACCCTGGTTTTCGAATAACACGTGCAAGATATGAAATTGCAGCGCAGAAAGGGACGGATCCACCTGTTGCTGGTTGACCCACACCCGTCGGGAGCGTAGATCGAGGCGCAAACGGCCAGGGTGGTCAACGGACTCGGCCAGAGGTATGGTCGCATCCGAAGTCAGGAAGATGAATTGTCCAACCAACGCAATCTGCACATTGTCCCCATCCTGTAAAGTCATCGGGCTGGTAACGGGATTGCCATTGCAATGTGTGCCATTCTTGCTGCCCATGTCTTCCAAGATCACCCCCTCGGGCGTCGGCGTGAGGCGGGCGTGGAAACGAGATACTTGGCGGTCGGGGATGACCACCTCGCAGGTTGCTTCGCGCCCAATCACCAGCGGCTTGTTTAGAACCCAACGCTGCCCCTTGAGCACGCCGGTCTGTCCAATTAGAAGTGGATATTCTTCCAGGTTGCCTGCCATAGTCCCTTCACTGTGAACCATTATACAACAGGAAGCCAAAAGACGCTTATAATGGTAGCTTAAGTACAGCTACCATAATATAGCAAGAAATCACAATTTGTGCAACCGTGGCATCCCAACGCCGAAACAAAGCCATCTGCACATTTCGATATTTCACCATAAGTTTGATCCTTGGAGCAGGTCATGCCCGTTCCACTTAGAACCGGCGAGGTATTACGCGGACGCTACAGCATCCGTGAGCGCATTGGACAGGGAGGCATGGGCAGCATCTACCTGGCCGACGACCTGCGTCTCGAAGGTCGCCACTGTGCGCTCAAGGAAGTCGAACACGACCGCACGGTACCCGCAAAAATCCTGAAAGAGGCGCGCCAGCAATTCTTGCGTGAGGCCACTTACTTGGCGCGCCTGGATCACCCCAACTTACCCAAAGTTTCAGATTACTTCTCGATTGAGGCGCGCGATTACCTGGTCATGGATTACGTGCCCGGCAAGGATCTGCGCACATGGATGATGGAAGCCCGCCAGCAAAATACCTTTCTCTCGGAGGAGTCCGTTCTTGGCTGGGCCAACCAACTAGCTGATGCCCTGGCTTACCTGCACAAACAAGATCCTCCCCTGGTGCACCGCGATATCAAGCCCTCCAATTTGAAGATCACCCCCGAAGGTTTGCTCAAGCTGGTGGACTTCGGCCTCGTCAAGGCACTTGCCCCCGACGAAATGACCGTCACCGTCATCCAGGGGCGCGGCACCGCCCTGTACACGCCGTTGGAACAGTACGGCGGCGACGGCCTGCATACCGACGTGCGCACCGACATCTACGCATTCGGCGCTACCCTGTACCATTTGCTGACCAACCAACCGCCGACGGATGCCCGTCAGCGATTCCTGCATCCAGAAAGCCTGGCGCATCCGCGCACGATCAATGCGGCGATCAGCCAGCGCACCGAACGCGCCATCCTGTGGGCGATGGAACTCCATCCCGATGAACGCCCGGCTGCGGTGGAAATGTTCCGCGACTTTCTAATTGGGAATCGGGAGATACCGACGCGGCCTCAAAACCTGGCTCAACCCTATGACACCCTCCTGCGCCTGATCGCCAAAACACCAGAGCGGATCCTTCTCTGGATCTCGACCGGGCTGCTGCTCGTCAGTCTGATCGCTTCACTGGCGCGCTGACCGCTTTCGCCCACAGCCAGCCGACCGCGAAACCGAGCGCGGCTCCCAAGATCACAACCCCCAATATTCCTGCCAAACCAGATGCTTTGATCCAAACGGCGCTTCCGGGCAGGCCGAGAGCCAGGTAGTTATACGACAGCAAGCCGCCCAGGATGGCGCAGAACGCCCAACGCAGTCCCCAGCGCGTAGAGAATAATCTGCCACCCAGCCAGAGCGCCAGATAAGCCAGCCCTCCCAGGAATATCACCATCGTGACCCAGCCGCCGAAACCGGGATAACCCTTGGAGATTGGCGATAGGCTCGTTTCTTCAGACGTCGGTGTGATTTCAGGCGTAGGCGAAGCTGGCTCGGCCGTGGAGGTTGGCGCGACAACCGTCACACTGACACTCTCGCTGGTAATGTCCAGTTGCAGCACGACGGAATTAGCGGCCGGATCACTTGCGGCGTGAATTTCGAGCAGGCCGGCCCTTTCGATGCTGAACGAAGCCATCGCCACGCCGCTTACGGTCGTTGCGTCCACTTGCTGGAGAACGCCGCCCTCGCCGCTTTGGATCAAAGAGAAACGCACGCCGGTGTTGTCCGGGACCGGATGCTGGTTATGATCCAGGATTACGCCTGTTCGTACTGTCACCGTATCGCCCTCGCGGAAATAAGGCGTTGCTGTCGGTTCGGGCGTGCCGGGGGGGACTGTGGTGGGGGTTGGGGCAGGCGGCAGGTCCAGGTAGAGCTGGATCACCTGCCCCGGGTCCGGGGCGGTGGCGGAGAGCAAGTCGTAGCCGATGCCCGGCACCGAGACCGGCAGCGCGCCGGCCGGCGTCAGTTCCTGGAAAAGGAGAAGCGCCGCCACTTCCAAGAACGGGGCCGATTTGCTGAACAGGCCGTAATAGGCCGTCACTTTCGAAATATCCGTCGCATCCAGGTAATAGGGAGCATTAAAGGCAAATACGACGACGCGCTTGTTTCGCAGCAGGTCCTGCCGCTCGGAAAGGAAACGGCGCAGCACGACGGCCTGCGTTTTGGAAGGGTCCGCCTCCAACATACTGATGACGACCCAATCCGCCACCTCTAAATGACTGACCAGGGCCGGGTTGCCGCTGTCACCTTCCAGGACCGACGCCATGTCATCGAATGTATACGAGGTCAAGTGCGCGTCATTGACCTGTCCGCCTGCCTGGGGGCCATATAGGCGCAAGATGACGTTCTGAAGAGCATCGCCCGCCATCATCGGTTCTTCAGGGCAAGTGCTGCACTGCCGGCCAGGGCGAATATCTGTAAGGAACAGGATGTAATCCTGGATATCTGGAGGTGCAGGCAGAACGGTGCCCAAATCCTGTACATCCGGGTTGATCAACGTAGCCGAGAGGCGCGCGACCTCGAACGTAACCGCCTGAGAGGCGGCCAGGGCATCCAGCCCTTCTGCCGGAGGCGTGACCATTGCAGGCTCGAAATTGTCGTAGACCCGGTACTTCGCCACCAGGATGCGCATGACAGCATCGTCCACTCGCTGGGCGAAGGCTGCATCTTCGCGATACTTCTGCGTGAAGAACTCCAGGATTCTTAGTATGGTCGAATAATTATCCTGGGCGTCGCTTGAAACAATATTCCCCATATACAGCAAATCGTTCCCGGCCAGGAGAGCATCGCGAGCCACCAGCCTCGCCGAGAAGGATTGCCCTCCGGGGTCGTAGAACAACCGGACGGCCTGGCTGCCCAGATCGTCGCTTACCATCAAACCTTCACTCGCGCGCCATGCAGCGAATGCAGGGAGTAAAAGGATCTGCGAAAGCGCCTGCGAGTCAAAACTGACCGGGCGTGTGGTGGCGCGAATATTGCCCTGGAAACCCTGATAGCGGATGTGCGAAACCAGCAGGCCATCGGCTGTGCTTTGTGGGTCGGGGGCGTTCCCGGTCACGACAAAGAACGGAGCTAGCTCGATCTGCTTCAATTGTTCGAGCGACTTGCGGATCGTAGCCACTTCCTGGCTGGCGGGGCGGTCCGAGCTGCCGCGGCCGGGGAAGTGTTTGGCAATGACCAGCATACGGCCATTGCTGCCGGTATGTAGGCCGGTGATATAAGCCTTGCCCATTTCGCCGACCCAATAAGGGTCGCCGCCAAAGACGCGGGCACCCAGGCCTCCGCCGGCCAACGCGCCGGGTGATTCCAGCACGTCTAGTGAAGGGCCGAGGTACAGGTTGAATCCGAGCGCAGAGAGTTCCTGCCCGGCGACAGAGCCTACCTGTCCGGCCAGGGAGGGCTGCCACGTCGCGCCGATGGACATCAGATCGGGCAGGGGCGTCAGTCCATGCAATATCTGGTCGTTGGGATAACCATCCCCCTCCTGGGAGGTAGCAATAAACAGCGGAATGTAAGTGCTTTTTATCTGGTCACCGCCAGGCATGCTGATGGACGGCTCCTGGGAGGCCTGCCATTCGATGGCCTGTAACTGCGAGATCAAGCGATAAGCCTCGCTGACCGTATCGGGCGCGGCCGCGAAGTTATCGTTCGAGGCAAGCAGCGCCACACCTCCAATATGGTGGTGGACGATCAAATCATAGATTTGCGATTGCTCATCAATGGTAGAACCCGTAAAATATACCAAAATTAATTGACCCACCTTTTCTTCGGGGGTCAACTTATCCAGAAGCGCACTGGCGTGCTCCACCGGCAGGTCGGTCTGGAGAGTCCCAGTCGCGCCAGCTGATATCGGAGCGATCACTGAAAACGCCAGTACCGCCAGTAAATATACCGATAAGAGCCGTTCCACTTTCATCTAAAACTTCGCATTCAGAGTACGGAGGCCTAACAGTGGATGATCGGTGAAGATACCATCCACGCCAAGCGCAAACAGACGGCGCATTTCCGCCTCGTCGTTCACCGTCCAGGCGTGGACGCGCAGGCCGGCCGCGTGAAAACGCTGCACCAGCCTGGCGTTCACACTCGTAGTATATGGATGCAGCGCCTGGTACGGAGCGAGCCAGCCATAGGTGCGCGGCCAGGCCCCCATCCAACCGGCCCAGGTCAAAAGTCCGCGCGGCACTTCGGGCAATAGACGGCGAGCACGCCTCAGATTGTCCGGAAAAAACGACGAGAAGAGGACGCGTTTTTCCAATGCGTGCCTCCTGATCAATTCTACAACTTTGGTAACGAGCGCGTCGAACGGCGTCGCGTAGTTGGTCAACTCGACGTTGATCAAGATGCGCTTCCCAACCACCTCGAAGACCTCATCCAAGGCCGGTATCCGCTCGCCTCGGAACTTTTCGGAAAAGGAACTGCCTGCATCCAATTCTCGCATGGCTGATAAAGGCATTTTGGAAACTTTTCCGCTGCCATTTGTGGTGCGATCCACGCTCTGGTCGTGAATGACGATTACGTGCCCGTCTGCACTCAGTTTTGCATCTAACTCGATCGCCTGTGCACCCTCTTGGACCGCCAATTCAAAGGCAGCTAGAGTGTTTTCGGGCGCGTAGGCTGAAGCACCGCGATGGGCAAAAATAATGGGTGAAGGGAAATCAGACCAAAAAACCATCTTACGTTTCACGGATCATGCTTTACGACCGGGAAGAGCAGAAAACGTAATCAGTGAGTCTCCTTTGTGAAGCGTCAAAATTCTACGAAATACGATTGCGCTGCCCGATCGAGCAGCTCATTACTCATGACAGGCTCAGTGGAAAGATAACGGGCAATATCCAAGATCTGATCACACAGGTCGCGTGGATGCGAGGCGCGCAGCTTGCGCCCGCGTTTAATATACCACTCCTGGAGCAGATAAGCCAAACCTTGATCGTTGTATTGGATGCCCTTCTGTCCAGCCACGTGGCGGAAGATCTCCCGATATTCCTCGTAGGAAGGGTCGCCAATTTCGATTTTGTGGCGCAGACGGCGAAGGAAAGCCTCATCCACCAGGTCGCGCGGGGGAAGATTGGTCGAGAAAACCACCAATACGTCGAACGGAACCTCGACCTTTCGGCCAGTGTGAAGCGTAAGGTAATCAAGCCGGTTTTCGAGTGGCACGATCCAGCGGTTGAGCAGGTCACGCGGGCGCACCTGTTGGCGGCCGAAGTCGTCAATCAGCAGGATGCCGCCGTTCGCCTTGACCTGGAAGGGCGCTTCGTAATACTTGTTCACGTCATCGAAGACCAGGTCGAGGCCCTCCATCGTCAATTCGCCGCCGACGATGACGAATGGTCTGCGGATCTTGACCCAACGCGAGTCCCGGCGGGTGGCCGATCGCAGCGACCCAGATGCCGCTGAGGTGGTGTCTTCATTCAGGGCGCGCTGGTGATTGACCGAGTCATATAGTTTCACCACCTGCCCATCCACGTAGAGCGCAAATGGGATGTACATGCCCTGGCTTAAGACGAGGTTCCCAAAAGCCTTCGCCACGCTGGTCTTCCCGTTACCTGGAGGGCCGTATAAAAAGATGGAATTGCCCGAGTTCAAAGCCGGCCCCAGTCGCTGGAAAGTGTGTTCGGAAAAGACCAAATGCGCCAGGATTTGCCGCATATCCCGGCTGGTGACGACCATCCTGCCGCGCGCCTGGCGGCGGATCGCTTCATTGTAGACATCAATCGGAACCGGCGCAGGCCCAGCGTACTGGCTGCGCTCCAAAGCCTCGCGCGCCCGCACGATCCCCTCGCCTGTGATGGCATACTGGTAAGAGCCTTCACCCAATCCCATCTGCGAGGATTTCACCTCGATTGATTTTTCGCGCTTCAAGGTTTCCAGGATTTGATCCACTACCCCGGCAAAAGGCAGGGCCAATTCCTCGGCGATCCGAAAACCAGTGAGGTATCCCTGGAAGTAGAGGATCTTGAGCGCCAGGTCCTGCAACCAGAGCGAGGAAATGCCGGTATCGTCCAGGCTGGAAATTGGCGGCGGAAGGAACGGAACGCTCTGCGAGGCAGGTATCGTTTCTTGGGGAACAGCGGACATAGCAAACCTCCGATCTATGCTCGAATTATAGCATGCAGTACTTGATCGAACCGGTTTTCGCTTATAATTTCAGCCATGAAACTATCTGTAATCATTCCTGTGTACAATGAAGTGGAAAGTATTCGTGAAATCGTCCGGCGCGTTCAAAAGGTAAGATTGGCAAACGAAATCGTTATTGTGGACGACGGCTCCACGGACGGGACCCGGGACCTGCTCGCCGAACTTGACGGCAGACGCAGCGTCCGAGTCATCTTCCACGAACAGAACCAGGGAAAGGGCAGTGCAGTTCGTACAGGCATATCCAACGCCCGCGGCGACGTGCTGCTCATCCAGGATGCTGACCTGGAATACGACCCGCAGGATTATCCGAGTCTGCTCAAACCCATCACCGAAGGCGTCGCGGATGTCGTCTATGGTTCGCGTTTTCTGGGCGGACCGCGCCGTGTCACCATGTTCTGGCACATGATTGCCAATCAGCTCCTGACGCTTACAACCAATCTTCTGTACGATACCATTCTCAGTGATATGGAAACAGGTTATAAAGTGTTTCGCCGCGAGGTGCTGAACGGTATTACACTGCGGGCCAAACGTTTCAACTTCGAACCGGAGTTTACCGCTAAAATGCTCAAACGCCACGTGCGGATATTCGAGGTGCCGATCACCTTCAACCCGCGTGATTACTCCGAGGGGAAAAAGATCAAACTGAAAGATGCCTTCGAAGCGGTGTGGACGTTGATCAAATACAGGTTTGTGGACTGAGGCATTCGTAAGAATTTCGAACATGTAGTGGCGGCTTCGGCCGCTTCAATCGGGAAAAGCGACTGAAGCGGCCGAAGTCGCCTCTACGAATCGGGTGCGCCTGCCGGCTTCACATCCTTCAAGTTCAATTGGTAATTTGTGCGCCCGTTGTATTCGTTAACTTCGAACGTGAACAACACATCCACGCGCTCGGGCAGCTCGCGCAGGAGATGGCCAAGGCGGAAGCCGATCGCATCGGAGGTGATTTTCCCATCCGTGAGCGTCAATTTTAAATGTTTACCATCTAACCCGACGGTTCGTTTGCTGCTCACCCGGACTTTCCGCGAGACAAAGACCGCGTCCGGGTTGCCATAACCGGTCGGCTGAAGGTATTCCAGATGCTTTGCTAACTCAGGTTTCAGATCCGAAAGTTGTACCTCGATGTCGGCAGTCAGCGTCCGGCGTAAATCCTGACGGCCAAGCTGGTCAGAAGTGATCTGCTTCAAACGCGCAAAAAGGGCGGGTAAATTCTCAGTCCGCACCGTAAACCCGGCCGCGGCCCTGTGCCCGCCGTGCCGGACGAGCAGGCCGGCGCATTGATCCAGTGCGTCCGTGATGTGGAACTCAGGAATAGAACGGCACGAACAGCGCGTGAACTCGTCTCCCTTTTGGCCGACAATGGCCGGTCGATAATACAGGTCCACTAGACGCGAGGCCGCCAAGCCGACGATACCGGGATTGAAATCCGGATGCACGGCAAAGAGCAGCAGCGCTTCTGGGTCTTCGTCCAGGGCGATTTTCTCGGCTTGCTCTTGAATCGTGAGCGTCAATGCCTGGCGCTCCCGGTTCTGGACATCCAATTGCTGGGCCAGTTGACCGGCGCGGAGAACGTCCGTCGTGGTCAACAACTCGAAAGCAGCCAGCGCCGAGTCCAGCCGTCCGGCGGCGTTCAAACGCGGGCCAAGGATAAAACCGATGTGGCCCGTCGTGGTGGACGGCAGGCTGAATTCAGCAACGTTAGCCAGGGCGAATAGTCCCTGCCGCTGGGCGGCGCGAATGACCTGGAGACCCCTGCGAACGAGGACACGGTTCTCACCTGTCAGCGGGGCCAGGTCGGCCACAGTGCCGAGGGCGACCAAATCCAGTAATGAATCAAGCGAAACGGGTGACGAGTTACCCATTTCTTGTTTCTCATTATTCGGTTCCAACAGCGCCTGGGCAATTTTGTATGCGAGCCCCACCCCCGCCAAATCCTTATCGGGATAGGCGTC
>JALHUM010000020.1 GCA_022865905.1 Anaerolineales bacterium
AAGATGGTGGGATCATCATCCATATCGGTTGGCGCGCCCGCAGTCCGGACCGGCGCGCGGCATATTTCGCCAGCAAGGCCGGGCTGACCGCCTTCGTCGAGCACGCGGCGCGCGAACTGGCCGCATTCGGCATTTGCGTCCACCTCGTCCTGCCGGCGGAAACGGACGATGTGGCCGAGAAGGTTATTTCATTGGTGGAGGCGGGGTTGCATCACTCATAGGAGGCAGAATGGAAGATTTATTGGAATATCGTCAGCTCTTTCTGGATAAGCTGGCCGCCGCGCCGGATGAACTGCGTGCCGCGCTGGCGGGGGTTCGCGATGCGCGCGCCCCGCTGGAAGAGGGCGGCTGGAACGCGCACCAGGTGATTGTCCACATGCGCGACGTGAACGCCCAGGTCTACCCCCCGCGCCTGTACCGCATCCTGGACGAAGAGAATCCCACCTTCGAGAACTTCGACGGCGAGGCGAGGATGGCGGCGCATTATGGTAGCGCAGTCGGCTACCATTGCGACCCAAATGAGCCGCTGGAGGCAATCCTGGCGGAATTCGCCTGTCAATGCGCTGAAGTTTCTGACCGGTTGCGCAGCCTACCGTCCAAGGCCTGGAACCGTCCCGGCACGCATCCATCTTATGGCACGCATCCCCTGCAATGGTGGGCCGAGCGGATGCTGGCGCACATTGAGGAGCATCTAACGCAAATGCGCAGACCCTAAAGGTCTTCAAGACCTTTAGGGTCTATATTCGTTTGGTAAGGAGGAAGCATGTCTTACACAACCATTTTGACTGAAACCCGCGGGCGTGTCGGACTGATCACCCTAAACCGCCCGCAGGCGATGAACGCTCTGAATCGAACACTGTTGAGCGAGTTGGTGTCGGCGCTCACGGCTTTCGACTCCGACGAGGCCGTCGGCGCGATGGTCATCACCGGCAGCCAGCGCGCCTTTGCTGCCGGAGCGGACATCAAAGAGATGGCCGAAGCCAGCGCAGTCGAGATGCTGACGGGCAGCTTTGTCGAGCTGTTCGACGGCATCCGCAATGTCAGGAAGCCGGTCATCGCCGCGGTTTCCGGCTATGCCTTGGGCGGCGGTTGCGAGCTGGCCATGTCCTGCGACATGATCGTCGCCTCAGAGACGGCCAAATTCGGCCAGCCGGAGGTAACCATCGGCGTTATTCCCGGCGCGGGCGGCACCCAGCGGCTGACGCGCGCGGTTGGCAAGGCGCTTGCGATGGAGATGGTGCTGAACAACCGGATGCTCACGGCTGGCGAGGCGGCCCAGTTCGGGCTGGTCAACCGCGTCGTGCCTGTGGAACGTTTCCTGGAGGAGGCGCTGGCGCTGGCAAGCGAGGTGGCGGGTCGCGCCCCGTTAGCTGTGCGGCTGGGCAAAGAGGCTGTCAACAAGGCTTTTGAGTTATCCCTGACGGAGGGATTGGAAGCCGAGCGGCGGGCGTTTTATATGCTTTTTGCCACGGAAGACCAGAAGGAAGGCATGAAGGCGTTTGTTGAGAAACGCAAAGCTGAATGGAAAGGGTGTTAGTCGCGTAAATCGATAGTCGCGTGGTCATGCCGGCTTTTACCTATAAAACGATGATCGTCCCGCTATCTGGGTCGGAAACCAATGTCATCACCTACGGCTCCGGCACGGACGCCAACCGCATGGCCGAGTTCTTCGACCCGCAGATGCCCGCCGACCCCCTGATGGGCGCCGTTGCGGAGACACTTCTAAAACACCTGCGCGCCAAACGCTCCACGCACCCCATTATATCTTTTACAGGCGTCAAAGCCAAAGCCGCGCTCGCCGCGCAGACCCTCACCAATCCGCTGGCACCCATCGGCGCGCTGGCGAAACAGGATGGCTGGGTGCTCTTGTTGGGGGTGGATCACACCGTCAACAGCAGCGTTCACTACGCCGAGAGGCTGGCCGGGCGGAAACAGTTCGTCCGCTGGGCGCTCACCCTGCAGGGCGTGCGCGAGTGTCCCACCTTTCCAGGCTGTTCGGCGGGATTCCAGTCCATTGCACCGGAGGTGGAACGCGATACGCGGCGCGTCAGAATCGGGAACGCAGCCGTGAAGGCTGTACCGCTCAAAATGTTGTTCAAAGCAGTCATCGAGCGGATAAAAAACGACCCGCTGGCGTTATTGTGCCAGCAGGCTGATTGTCCACGGTGTAACGAAATCAGATTACTTAATGTGGTGGGGTAATTTCCTCCGCTCGTTCTCGATATGTACAGGCCCAACGTTCAGTGGGGCCGGGACTCCTACACCGACCAGATTCAACAACCAGTCGTCAGTCTGGTCATCTCACTGATTACTGATAACTGATCACAGATGACTGATCACTGGTACGTAATCGGCTCGATGTGGATGTTCTCTTCGCCAACCATCCCCTTGAGCCTATCCAGCAATTCGGCGCACAGGTATGTGGTATCGTTGGGGAATTCGATCAGGTGGCCGCGCCCGTTCTCGAAAATGTGTAAGGTGAAATGATCCTTGCCGGGGTAAGAGATGAACGTCCCGTGCAGGCGGCGGATACGGCGCTGATCGCGGATCGGGTTATCGCTGGGTCGCAGGATGGCGGTAATCATCTGCGGGGGATGATCGGCATCTAAGTTTTGGGAAGGAGTGGATGGACGCGGAGAAGCAGAGGAGCTGAGGGGCGGGGGAGTAAAAGCCGGGGAGGTCTCCTCTAAAGGCTTGGCAGCGTATTCTTCGAGTATCTTTGGGACAGAATCACCTGCTGACTGCCGACTTTCTATCGCTGGTTGTTCTTTTGGCAAGTCCGGTTCAGGCGAAATCGAGCCTGGTTTGGAGAAACCGACTTCAGCAGGGACGGTCTCCTCCCAACCTGGAGGGAAGGCTTCGGGTGGGGGCGGTACACTTTCGGACCCCTCTCCCGTCCCCTCCGTTGGAGGGGAGGCTTTCTTGTAAGTAGAGGCAGGCTCGGAAACGCGCCGGGGTGGCGCCGGTTTCTGAACGTGGGAAACAGGCCGCGGGGAGTCCGCTGCGGGCTTGACTGGCTGGGAGGATTTCTCGTCAGCAGGGACGGTCAGGTCAATATTGGTGCGAATATTGTCCACCAATACTTTCGGCGGGGTGGATTGGGCATCTACTTTGCCCTCGGCGATGATGATCCCGCCGACTTCGAGCCTAGTCTCGAATTTCTCCCAGGTGCGCGGGAACAACACCAGCTCGATGGTGCCCTGCAAGTCTTCGAGGGTGACCCAGCCCATCCTTTTGCCGGTCTTGGTCGTGTGTGGGCGGATGCCTGCCACCATGCCGGCCACACGGACTGGCTCCTGGTGCGCGGCTTCGCCGAGTTGGCCGGAGAAGTAGCTGACGATCTTGGTGAGCGCCGTCATGTGCTGTGTTAGCGGGTGCTCGGAGACGTACAGGCCGATCAGCTCGCGTTCCCAATCGAGCTGTTCACGGGGATCGAGGTCGGGAACGTCTGGCAGGCTGATGTTATCGCTGACGCCGGTGGCTGCGCCGAAGAGACTCATCTGGCCCATCTGCTCGGCGCGGAAGTGGGCTGTGCTGACGGCCACGACGCGGTCAAGCGCTGCCAGCAAGGCCACCCGCCGGCCGAAGGCATCCAGGGCGCCCACTTTGATCAGGCACTCGAGGGCGCGCTTGCCGACTGCGCGCAGGTCAACCCGCCGGGCAAAGTCGTTCAGGTTGGTGAAGGGGCCTTCGGTGCGCGCCTTCAGGATCAACTCCACCGCCCCCTGGCCGGTGTTCTTGACCGCGCCCATCCCGAAGCGGATAGCTTCGGGATGACGGCAGATGGCAGATGGCTGACTGCCTGCCCTATCTGCTATCCATGATCCATGATCTGCGAGCGGCTCTATGGTGAAATCCCAATCGCTGGCGTTGATGTCGGGCGGGAACACTTCAATGCCGATGCTGCGGGCTTCAGCCACGTAGAGGGCGACTTTTTCGGTCTGGTTCTTCGAGACCGAGAGCAGGGAAGTCATGTACTCGACCGGGTAGTGACGCTTCAGATATGCCGTCTGGACGGCGATAACGCCATAGTCCGCCGCATGGCTCTTATTGAATCCATACCGCGCAAACTCTTCCCAATCGGCGTAGATGGCCTCGGCGGTTTTTTCCGGGATGCCGTGCGCGGCCGCCCCGGCGATGAACTTGCCGCGATGCCTCTCGATCTCCTTTTTCTTTTTCTTGGAGATGGCGCTGCGTAAGTTGTCGGCTTCGGAAGGTGAGTATCCGGCCAGTTCGACTGCGGCGCGCATCAATTGCTCCTGGTAGACCGGGATGCCGTAAGTCGAGCGGAAGATGGGTTCGAGCGACGGATGGCGGTATTCGGCCCGGCTCTCGCCGTGCATGCGGCTGATGTAATCGGGGATGAATTCCATCGGGCCGGGACGGAAGAGCGCCACCATGGCGATGACGTGTTCCAGAGAGGTGGGCTTCATTTGAACCAGCCAGCGGGTCATGCCCGAACCTTCCAGTTGGAAGACGCCGGCCGTATTGCCTTCGCCCAGCATGATATAAGTCTCCGGGTCGTCGGTGGGGATGTTGCCCAGGTTGAATTCGACCCCATCCCGCTGCTGGATCAGGTCACAAGCCCGCGCCATGATGGTAAGCGTGGCCAGGCCGAGGAAATCCACCTTGAGCATCTTGAGCTTTTCCAGGATGCCCATCTCGAACTGGGTGACGATCTTGACGGGCGTCTCCTCGGCGTTGGAGGTCGGGCGGTGCAGCGGCAGGTACTCGATCAGCGGTTTATCCGAGATGACCACGCCCGCCGCGTGCGTCCCGGCGTTGCGCACCACGCCTTCCATCTTGCTGGCGGTGTCAATCAACTCATGGATGTGATCCGCAGCCTCATATTCTTTCTTTAGCTCAGGCACCTGTTCCAACGCCTCAGCCAGTGTCACCGGCTTGCCAGGGACATTCGGGACGAGCTTGGCGAGCCGGTCCACTTCGGGGATGGGAATATCTTTGACGCGGGCCACATCCCGCAAGGCGGCGCGCGCGCCGAGCGTGCCAAAGGTGATGATCTGGGCGACCTTGTCCTGCCCGTACTTTTGGACGGCGTATTCCAGCATCTCGGCGCGGCGGTCGTCGCGGAAGTCCAGGTCAATGTCAGGCATCGAGATGCGGCCCGGGTTCAGGAAGCGCTCGAAGAGCAGTTCGTGCGCCAGCGGGTCAACCAGCGTGATGTCCAGTACGTAGGCAACGATCGAACCGGCCGCCGAGCCGCGTGCGTTGTACCAAATGTCCCGTTCGCGGGCATAGCGGCACAGGTCCCAGACGATGAGGAAGTAGGCGTCGAATCCCATCTTTTGGATGACACCCAGCTCGTAGTCGAGGCGGGTGCGGACCTCGGAACTGCTGGCGCGTTCCCCGTAGCGGCGCGCCGCCCCCTCCGCGCACAGCGTCTGCAGGTAGGTTTCGGCTGTGTATCCGTCTGGGACATCGAATCTAGGCAGCCGGTAGTTTTCGACTTCCAGGTTCAAGTTGCAGCGCTCGGCAACGAGCAGGGTGTTCGCCAATGCCTGGGGGATCTCGGCGAACAGGCGCGACATTTCCTCCGGCGAGCGCAGGTAGTACGACGGATCGGTCATGCGCATCCGGTCGGGATCGGTGAGCAGCGCGCCGGTCTGGATGGCGAGCAGGATGTCCTGCAGGCGGGCGTCCTCGGCGTTGATGTAGTGCACGTCGTTGGTGGCGATGAAACGGGAATCGTAACGGTGTCCCAGGTCGAGCAGGTTCTTGTTGATGCCCTCCAGTTCTTTGATGTCGTGCTGCTGGAGCTCGAGGTAGAAATTATCCTTGCCAAAGACTTCGTAGTAATAGTCGAGCGTCTTGCGGGCTGCGTCCACCTGGCCGTTTTCGAGCAGGCGCGGCACCTCAGCAGACATACAGCCGGAGGAACAGATCAGCCCTTCGGCGTGTTTGGCGAGAAATTCCTTGTCAATGCGGGGATAGTAGTAAAAGCCTTCGAGCTGCGCCGCGGAGGCAATTTTGAGCAGGTTCTTGTAACCGGTCTCGTTCTCGGCCAGCAGCAGCAGGTGCGAGGACTTGCGGTCTTCCTTTGGGTCGTGCTCCTTCATCGTCCGCGCCGCCATGTACGTTTCCAGTCCGATGATGGGCTTGATGCCCTGTTCTATGGCGGAATGGTAAAACTCGATCACGCCGAACATCGTGCCATGGTCGGTGATGGCCAGGGCTGGCATATTCATCTCTTTGGCGCGCTTGACCAGCTTCTTGATGTTGCTGAAGCCGTCGAGCAGGGAGTATTCGGTATGGACGTGGAGGTGGGCGAAGGACATTAACGGTTGAAGGTTGCAAGTTGCAAGGTGAAGGTTGCAGGTTTAACGTGGCAACCTGCGAACCTGTAAACGTGAAAACGCAACAAGGCGATTATAGCACGCTGAGGAAATAATAGAACCTATGTTTGGCTTAAATATTTCCGAACGGGGCCAATTCCCTACCATCTCTATGTGCTATCATTACTGCCAAGAGGAAAATGCCATGATAGATAATCCCGTCATCACCACCATGCTGGAGCGCAAGTCTGTTCGCAAGTATACGGCTCAAAAACCGACTGACGAGGTCGTCGAGACCATTGTGCGTGCCGGGCAGCAAGCCCCGTTCGCTTCACAGCTTTACAGCGTGCTGTTGACGCGCAAGAAGAAAGCCCCTTTCGGCGCGCCGCTGTGGTTCACCATCTGCGTGGATTTGCATAAGCTGGAACTGTTCATGGCGAAACGCGGCTGGAAGGTCGTCTCGAACGACCTGTCCATGCTATTCTTTGGCATCCAAGACGCGGCGTTGATGGCCGAGAACATGGTCATCGCCGCCGAGAGCCTGGGATTAGGCTCATGCTTCCTCGGCAACGCGCCTTATCGCGCCGAGCGCATCCAAAAGCAATACAAGCTGCCCGAGCGCGTCTTCCCTCTCGTGGAACTGGTGATGGGCTACCCGGCTGAGGACTTTCCACCCCGGCCGCGCTACCCGCTGGAATTCACCCTGTTTGAGGATGAGTATAAGATCAGCGAAGAAATGCTCGCAGAAGCCATGCAGGTGATGGACGAAGGCTACCTCGCCCAGGGCTACTACGTCAAGCAGAAGGCCAAGATACGGCTGGAGGGTGGCAAGAAAGAGACCTTCACCTACGATAACTACTCCTGGACCGAGCACATCTCGCGCAAATGGGGACAGTGGCTGAAGGATCCGAAGGAGTTGCTTGGTCAGTTGGAGAAGTGCGGGTTCAGGATTGATAAATAGTGGAAATGACACATTTCCTCTACCTGTGGAACAATTCCGGCACCTGGGAACTGCGCTACAACGAGCTAGGCGGCGCCAGAAGCACCTTGCTGGATACGGGCCAAATCGGGAGCTACGATTATTCGAATTGAGAGCGTTCGATAATTTTCATCCCTCTAATCCACCGTCAGCGTCTTGGATAGGTTCCTCGGGAAATCGGGATCATAGCCGCGCGCCACACTCATGTGGTAGGAGAGCAATTGCAGCGGCAACACCGCCAGCAAGGCGTTGATATAAGGGTTTGACTTGGGGATGAAAATGACATCATTGGCATTGGCGCGCAGGCGGGCATCTTCCTCGCCGATGGCAATCGCGTGCCCGCCGCGGCAGGCCACTTCGTTGATGCCGCTGAGGATGAGCGGCACGTCCTCCGGCCCGGCGACGAAGATCACTGGGTAACCCTGGCTGACCGCCGAGAGCGGGCCGTGCTTGAATTCGGTCGAGAGCATTCCTTCGCAATGGGCGTAGGTGATTTCTTTGAGTTTCAGAGCGCCTTCCAGGGCAATCGGATAGGTCGTACCGTAGCCCAATGTGTACAGGTCGTTCCATTTGTTGATCTCAGCGGCAATCGCCTCGACCTGTGGGGCGACGGCGGCGATGGTCTCCTCCATCAGTTCGGGGATTTGCTCGAGCTGGTGGGTATCGTGCCCGGCCATGCGGGTTGCCATGTACAGGAAGGCGATCACCTGGTTGGTGAAGGTTTTGGTGGCTGGGACGCTGATCTCGTAGCCGCAGCACAGCGGCAGCCAGCCGGCGGTTGCCTTGGTCAGCGTGGAGCCGATCACATTTGCCAGACCAAATGAGGTCATGCCCTTTGCATTGGCAATTTGCAGGGCATTGAGCACATCCTTGGTCTCGCCGGACTGGCTGACGAACATGCCAACATCCTCGTGGTTGACTGCCGGCGCATACTGTGGGACGAACTGTGGAGCCAGCACCGGAATGGCTGCCCGACCAGCGATCTGGGCGAAATAGACCGCCCCCGCCAGGCAGGCGTGGTAACTCGTCCCGCAACCGATGAAGTAAAGATGACGCGCCGCGCGCATCTTTTCGAGCACGGTGCGGACCTCCGAGCTGCCCTCCAGCATGTGCAGCACTTCGCGCGCCACCTGAGCCTGCTCGTGGATCTCCTTGAGCATGAAGTGGGGATAGCCGCCTTTTTGCACCGCGTCCATCGTCTCGGTGACAGTTTCCGGGTCCCGCAAGATGACGCTGCCATCCTTGACCGAGCGCAGCTCGACGCGGCCGGCCCACAGGGTGATGATCTCACCATCCTGGATGCGGATGATCGTGCGCGTCAACGGTAGGATCGAGGGCAGGTCTGAGGAGACGCAGGTGAAGCCCTCGCCGAGTCCCACCACCAGGCCAGAGCCTTTCTTGATTGCGTAGAGCTTATCATCGCTGACGCGCCCGATGACGAAGGCGTAATCGCCTGCCAGGTCGCCGTAGGCCAGGCGGATGGCGTCAATGAAATCATAGCCTTTGTTGATGTAACGCTCCACGGCGTGGACGCAGCTCTCGCCGTCGTTCTGCGAGCGGACGGTGAGGCCCTCAGAAATGAACTGCTGGCGCAGTTCGACGTTGTTGACCACGTTGCCGTTGTGCGCCCCAACCAGGTCGCCGTCTGAATCGAGATGGGGCTGGGAGTTGACTTGCGAAGGCTCGCCGAAGGTTGCCCAGCGCAATTGCGTGATGCCGCGGCTGCCAGTCATTTCCGCAAAATCATATTTTGCGGCTACATCGTCCACTCTGCCCACATCCTTGCGCAGGTCAATTTTTTCGCCGCGGATGGTCGCCGCGCCGACCGAGTCGTAGCCGCGATAAGTGAGCCGCTTGGCCGCCTCGATAAGAATGGGGCCGAGGGGTTGATCGTCTTTGGTCACAATGCCGAAAATGCCGCACATGGATTTGTGTTTGCTCCTGGTGAAGGTTGGTTGCAGAGGCCAAGTTTATCATATTCAACAATTCGATGATTCGATTCCTGGGCTTTATGCTACAATCATTTTAAGGTGGCATAAGAAGATGCCATTTTCCCTGATTAACCAAGGAGGTAAAAGCATGACCGGTTTTGTAGGAAATATCGAAGATTTGACCCTGAATAACACCTATTTTCGCAAGGTGTTGTTCACCGGCAAATACGCTCAACTTGTTGTGATGTGCCTTCAACAGGGTGAAGAAATTGGCAGCGAGGTACATCAGACCGTTGACCAGTTCTTCCGAATCGAGGAAGGCGAAGCGAAATTCGTACTCAACGGTTCGGAGGAACACATCGCCCGTAGCAGCGACGCAGTGGTGGTGCCGGCGGGTACTTTCCATAATGTGATCAATATCTCAAAAAGGGGGCAATTGAAGTTGTATACCGTTTATTCGCCCCCGAATCATCCGGATGGCACCGTCCACAAGACCAAGGCGGAGGCGGAAGAAGCGGAAAAGCACGAGCATCATTAGAACCGGCGGCACCCAGGACGCAATGATCGCAGGCTACCAGGATGGAGACCTACTGCCATGCTCAAGGCGACTGAACTGAAGGCGTAGACCCAGCCAAGGTCATCCCCATGGGCTCCAGCATCGGCGCGGATGGGGCAGCGGATGGCTGCGCCTGGCTGAACGAGCAGGAGCCCGGTTACTGCCAGGAGGCGCTTTCGCTCTCGCCTGGCGATTTCCTTGTCGTCCCTTACGAGGAGGCGGTGCAGAAAAGGGACCAGAGCCAGCCGCCCGTCGCTGCCTGGTGCCTGGTGGATGAGAACGAGGTCGCCTTTTGTAACAAAGCCTCCGAGGCTGGCAACACGAAGTTCAAAGCGGTTGAAATCCCGAATGGCCAGCACGGCAATATGATGCTCCGCCTCGGGCTGACACCCGACGCCATGCAGACCATCCTGGGTTTCCTGGCCCAGACGGTCGGGCCGTAAGGTTTGCACATCCCCATTATCCAAAGAGACCGGCTGAATAGGCCGGTCTCTTGACTCAACGGTTTGCGTTACTGGCAGGTGGGCGGGCGTGGACTCTGCTTGGGAGCAGGAAAAAATCGAAGCCAGAAAAATGCTCAAAAATGGCGACGAATCCCACCTGTCCAGTGCACACGGTGTTGGACGGGTTTTGCAAGACGGTTTTTGACATTGCCATTTTCACTGCAAGTATCGATGGGCAGCTTAGAATAGAGCAACATGATTGGCACATACCGTAGT
>JALHUM010000143.1 GCA_022865905.1 Anaerolineales bacterium
AGGCTAGCTTTCGAGGTAATTGAGGCTGGCGTTCACGCCGCTGGCGAGACACCGATCCTGATTATCAATGAGCCGATGCTGATCAGCACTGGAAAGAATAGCGACCTCCGGTATAATTTCTTCTACCCGCGCTGGGCTTATGATCAATATCGTCAGATGATGGCCGACTGGAGTGGGCAGTATGGCTGGAACTATCTCGATCTGTGGAATATCGTCCCGGCAGCGGAGTTTACGAATAGCGCCATCCATATGACGGTGGATGGTGAATCTCTTTTCGCAGCCCGTCTCGGAGAGGCTATTCGGCAAGAGACTTGTCCGAAATAGCCCTCGTGCATAACTCGAAAATTACCTTAGCAATCAGGTATATTATGAAACCTACACGATTTATTTTATTGGCGATACTTACCTCGACCCTAGTCGTACTGGCCGCTTGTTCCACCTCTTCAGCGCCGACGCTGGTCTCGCCGCCAACGTCGACAGCCTCACCCACGCTCCTTGTTATCCCGGCGGAGACTCAGCCAGTGGCACCGGTTCCGCCTACCGAAACGCCAGAACCGGTCACGGTTGCCATTGCCACACCCGATACTCGCCTGCCTCCCGAACGCTGGCAGGAATGGCCGGTGGCGCCGACTGTCTCGCCTCGTATGATCGAAATCTATCAACAGGGGATTGCGCAGGGTAACGACCCTACCCATTTCTCAAAAATCGGCGACTGCCAGAATGTGGCTTCGTATTTCCTGTCCACTTTCGATACTCCCGGCGATTACAGCCTGGGTGAACAATATGCCTACCTCCAGAATACGATTACTTTTTTCTCTGGCTCTTGGTCGCGTGTAAGTCTGTCAGTAGAACCTGGCATGAACATTGCCTCTGTCCTTTCACCGATTTGGGCAGATCCTGATCAATGCCAGGCGGGTGAGACCCCGTTGGCATGTGAATTTCGCGTCAATAAACCCAGCATCGCCATCATCAGCATGGAGACATGGTGGGGCGAGCAGCCGGCGAAATTATACGAGTTGTATATGCGTCAGTTGGTCGAGAATGTGCTTGCACAGGATGTAGTCCCTATCCTTGCGACTAAGGCTGACAATTTGGAGGGTGATAACAGTATCAATGCGGCCGTCGCACGCGTGGCATATGATTACGAAATCCCCATGTGGAATTTCTGGGCAGCGGTGCAGCCGCTCCCCGACCATGGACTCTGGGATGGTTTTCACCTGACATTCGCTCCTAATTTCTTTGACGATCCGAAGCGCATGATGTCTGCCTGGCCCTGGCGTAACCTGACTGCTTTGCAGGCCTTGGATGCCGTCTGGCGCAGTGTGGTGACTGGGCAATAGAAGAATCCGATATAAGGAGAAACCTGTGAGCGACGATATCATTGAACCTTTGGAAAACTACATAAAAACCCAAATCATCAAGCAGCTTAATCGCGCCTTGAAACCAGATGAACCGCTGATCTCTGGCGGATTGATCGACTCGTTCAATCTCGTGGATTTGGCCCTTTTCGTCGAGGATACTTTCGGCGTCCGCATAGACGATTCCGAGCTGAATGCACAAACCTTCGATACCCTGGATCAGCTTGCAGCCTTGATTCAATCCCGTCGTTCCTGAACCAAGATGCCAACCTTCTCCGATCTACTGAAAAACCACAACGAGCAAAAGCCGGACAAAGTATCGGTCGATCTCCTTCATTCTGGCCGGCCTGATTTCCCTTTGACTTACCGGCAATTGATTCGAGGCTCTGCGGGGTATGCTGGAACCTATGCCAGGCAAGGCATTCAACTTGGAGAGGTGATCGTCTTGATCCTCCAGCACGGTGTTGACTTGCTTTATGCTTATTTCGGCGCGGTTTTGCACGGGTCGATCCCGGCGACCATGCCCTTCTTGACGGAAAAACTGCTGCCGGAGCGTTACCGCGCCGACCTGGCCTCCCTGGTTTCTGTGACCCAGCCCGCCGCGATCGTAACTTATCCGGACTTCGAGTCAGAGGTGCGCGCCGCCCTGAAACCTGGTGATCCAGTCCGTAGCGTTATCATCTCTGGCCAGGTCGAGTTGCCCTGTGAGCCGGATTTTCTCACGCTGGGCGGCTTGAAGCGAAAGCCAGCGGATATCGCCTTGCTGCAGCACTCCTCCGGTACGACCGGCCTGCAGAAGGGGGTAGCTCTTTCTCACCAGGCGGTATTCAACCAATTGGAAAGTTACCGTCTCGCTTTGCACATGCAAGCGGACGATGTTTTCGTCTCCTGGCTGCCGCTGTATCACGACATGGGCCTGATCGCCTGTTACCTCATGCCGATCCTGCTCGGTTATCCCCTGGTGTTGATGTCGCCTTTCGATTGGGTGCGCGCCCCATACCGTTTGCTGCAAGCCGTCTCGCATTATAAGGGTACACTTTCCTGGCTGCCGAACTTCGCCTATAACTTTTGCGCTCAGAAGATCCGAGACCGTGATCTGGAAGGCGTGGACCTGTCATCCTGGCGCGCCATCAGCAACTGTTCCGAGCCGATGCGCTGGGAGAGTCACCAGGCTTTTTACGAACGTTTCCGGACCTTTGGCCTGCGCTACGAAACGTTGACCACGTGCTACGCCATGGCCGAAAACGTCTTTGCCATTACCCAAGGCGGGATCGAGGGGCAGGTGGTTGTAGATGAGGTGGACCGCGACAGTCTGCAAGTGGATCGCATCGCTCGACCACCGGTCAACGGAAAAGTGACTTTAAAAATGCTCTCAGCCGGCAGGCCGATCCGTAATGTGGCTGTCCGTGCTGTGGATGGTCATGGCAAGGATGTACCCGAACGGCACATCGGCGAGATCGCTCTGAAAAGCGATTGTATGCTGACCGAGTATTATCACCGGTCGGATGCCACGAAGAAGGCTTTCCTGGACGGCTGGTACCTGACCGGCGATTATGGTTACATCGCCGATGGTGAAGTCTATGTGACAGGCCGCAAGAAAGATCTGATCATCGTTGGTGGCAAGAACATATATCCCCAAGATCTGGAGCAGTTGGCGATGGATGTTCCGGGTGTCCACCCGGGGCGGGTGGTGGCCTTTGGCGTCTTCAACGAGACCACGGGTACAGAAGATGTCGTCATGGCGGCTGAAATGGATGAAGATGAGGCTGACGAACTTCAGCGCGTCGCCGACCAGATCCGCCAGGTGGTGACGCGCGGCTCAGCGGTGGCACTGCGTTACGTGCATATCGTCGGCAAGCACTGGCTGGTCAAGACTTCTAGCGGCAAGACGGCCCGTTCTGCGAACCGGGAAAAATTCCTGGCTGAAATGCAGAAAACGGGACAGGTGTTTTGAGTCTCAATAATTCACAGGTTTAAAGTAGTAACGGCTTCAGCCGTTTTATTTTGGCTGACCTCAGACAAAAAAAGCGACTAAAGTCGCAACTACGAAGCGCTCAAATTTTGAATCTGTGATTTACTGAGTATCCGTTCTTTAGATAATAAACAGCCCTCGCAAAGCGGGGGCTGTTGTTGTTCTACTAAAAGTATTAGCCGGTCGGCAGGCGGTTTTCCAATGTGCGACTCAGAATATCTTCCTGTTCCTTGGATGCAGCGGGGATCTTGCTCTTCTTGTTTCTTGCGGCCTGCTTGCTTTCAGCGCGCTCCATGGCCTCTTGCCAGGCGATTTCCATGGCAGTCGGTTCGGGAGCGGCGGCTTGTGCTTCAGCAGCTCCTGCTTCTTTCTTAGCGCTTTTGCCTTTCTTGCCGCGCCGCTTCTTGGGTTCAGTTATGGCCTCTGCCGGTGCCTCCTCAGGTTTGGGGTGGGCGGCTTTGATGCTCAAGCGGATTTGCTTCTTGCGCCGGTTGACTTCCAGCACCTTGGTTTCGACCTCATCGCCCTCGTGCAGGATTTCGCCGGGAGTCTTTACGTAGTCGTAGGCGATCTCGCTGACATGCACAAGGCCGGGTCGTTCAGCCCCGATGTCCACGAAAGCGCCATAGGATTCCAGTCGGGCGACCTTGCCTTTGACGATCATGTCGGGCTTGATCTCGCGCCATTCCAGCGACATTGGTTCGATCATGGTCAGCTCGATACGGTCGTCTCGTACGCGTCGCACCCAAACGTCCACCGTCTGGCCTGTCTGGACGACATCCTCCACCCGGTTGACGGGTTCTGCACGCAATTGCGAGATGTGCACCACGCCAGGAACGTTCTGACCGATGTCAACGATTGCACCCGCCAGCGTCGTTTTTGTGATCTTTCCTGAGTAATGTGTCTTTGGCTTAATCGCGCCTTCTAGCGCGGTTTCAGTTACAGTATCCATAAAAGTCTCTCCAGTACTTTTGAATAATGCCGAAGGCGGATTATACCTGCTTAGGGAGAAACCGTCAAATCGAATTCGATACGTCTTGCACAAATAAAAAATGGGTTCAGTTTGCACTGAACCCGTCCGAGAACTTCGTCTTGGAATTACATTCCGGCCATGTAGGCCAGGCCGACCGTGCCCGGCCCGGCATGGGTACCGATGACCGGGCTTACGCCAGCGAAGATGCTTTCGATGGGATGCAATTGTGCGCTGATTTTTTCCAGCGTAGTCCTGGCCTCGGCTTCGGCATTGGCATGGAGCGTGGCCAGCCGGACAGGGGTCCGGCCCGCGACCTTCTCGACGACCAGCTCAACGATCCGATCCAGGGCTTTGCTCTTCGTGCGAACCTTTTCGATCGATTCGACCCGTCCGTCGCGCAGCTCCAAAACCGGCTTGATGTTCAGCGCCGTGCCGAGCAGGGCCTGTGCGCCGCCAATGCGTCCCCCTCGTCGCAAGAATTCGAGCGTATCCACCGCAAAGAAGACGCCGGTATGGGCGTAGGCTTCTTCGGCTAGTTTGGCGCATTTGGCCAGCTTCTCGCCAGCCTTGGCTGCGCGGGCGGCCGTCAAAACGATGAAGCCCATCGCCATGGCCGTGGAGTTCGAGTCGACGATCGCGATCTTGTCTTTGGCTTTGGGGAGCATATCTAGGGCTTGTTCGGCAGACGAGATGGTGCCTGACAGCTTGGACGAAATAAAAATGCCCAGGACATCATAGCCATCTTCGAGCAGTTTTTCGAATATGGTCTTCAAAGTAGCAGGGGATACCTGCGAGGTGGTCGGCATGACTTTGGCAGTGGATAGGCGACGATAGAATTCGTTGGGCTGAATATCCACCCCATCCTGGAAAGTTTCATCTCCCCAGATCAAGATCTGCGGGGCGACAGTGATATTGTATTGCTTCAGCAACTCATCTGGGATGTAGGCCGTACTATCGGTTACAACAGCAACTTTGGACATAACTCCTCCTGGCGAATAGATTCAAACGTTACAAGTAATATAAACCCGTTTACGAGGAAAAAGTCGCGCCGCCGCTAGGAAGTTTTCCTTGACCACAAGCCCTTTCTAAGCTAAAATCTGACGGCTTTGAAAAACTCTACGTGTACTATTAATGAAGAAAGCACGTGTTCGAAACACTCACCGGACGGCTAAACCAGGTATTCGACCAGTTGCGGCGGCGCGGTAAGCTCTCCGTCGCGGACGTGGATGCAGCGATGCGCGAAGTCCGCCTGGCCCTGCTGGAAGCGGACGTTCACTACAGTGTGGTCAAGGAATTCGTTTCCCGCGTGCGCGAGCGGGCTGTTGGCGCAGAGGTCTCGAAGGCTCTCAACCCGGGCCAGCAGGTCGTAAAGATCGTCAACGAGGAATTGATCGCCACCCTGGGTGAACCAGTGCCGCTGAACCTGAGAGGGCCCCACCCGCGCCTGATTTTGTTGGTTGGGCTGCAAGGATCGGGCAAGACTACTGTCGCTGGGAAGTTGGCGCGACTGCTGCGCTCGCGCGGAGAGCGGGTGATGCTCGTCGCCGGCGACCCGTACCGGCCAGCGGCCATTCAGCAATTGCAGATCCTGGGCCAGCGTCTGGATGTGCCGGTTCTCACCGAGAGCGGGGTCAAGCCTCCTGAACTGACTGTCCGAGCGGTAGAGAAGGCAAAGAATGGCGGTTTTGGCGTCGTGGTCGTGGATACGGCCGGTCGTTCCCAGTTGGATGAAGAGCTGATGAACGAACTACGAGCCATCGTCGGGAAAGTCCCACCGGCTGAGACGTTGCTGGTCGTGGACGCTATGATCGGTCAGGAAGCCCTGCACGTGGCCGAAGGTTTCCGGGATGCCGTCCCGCTGACCGGTCTGGTGCTTGCAAAAATGGATGGGGATGCGCGCGGCGGTGCGGCCATCTCAATCCGCTCGGTTACGGGCGTGCCGATCAAATTCCTCGGCACGGGTGAGAACCTGGACGCCTTGGAGGTGTATAATCCAGAGCGTCTGGCCTCCCGCATCCTCGGCATGGGCGATGTACTCGGCCTGATCGAAAAGGCCGAAGCTGTCTTCGACGAGAAAGCCGCCCGCGATCAAGCTAGGAAGTTATCTTCGGGTGAGTTCAAGCTTGAAGATCTGGCTGAAATGTTGCGCTCATCGAAGAAGATGGGCCCGATGAGCCAGATGATGGAGATGCTGCCCGGCAACATGGGACAGGCGGCGCGCAACCTCTCGCCGCAAGACGTGGAACGGCAGTTTAGGACCACCGAAGCGATCATCAGCTCGATGACGGTCGAGGAGCGGCGCGATCCCGAAATCCTGAACGCCAGACGCCGCAGGCGCATCGCCAGCGGATCAGGCACCCAGGTCCAGGAAGTGAACCGCCTGATGAAGCAATTCCGCGAGATGCAACGCCTCTTCAAAACTTTACAAAAAACTGGCGGACGTGGTTTATCCCGTCTGTTCGGTTAGGCAGATGGACCGGGAAGGCGCGCATCCTTTCGCGCCCCTCAACCTTCCTGGGATGTCTGCAACCTAAACCAAAGAAGTATCGTCTCAATAAACTGGGGAGCGGGGGGTGTGCGGGCGGCTTC
>JALHUM010000144.1 GCA_022865905.1 Anaerolineales bacterium
AGACATGTCCGGCAATCGCATTGGCAAAGTAACACACTACTTCGACCGCATCAATGTCGCCGTCTTGGAACTAACGGACGGGATCCGGGTTGGCGATACGGTGCACTTCCTCGGCCACGCCACTGATTTCAAGCAGGAAGTGAAATCGCTGCAGATCGAGCACCAGAATGTGGACGAGGCCAAGCCGGGGCAGGATGTAGCCCTAAAGGTCGCCCAGAAAGTCCACCCGAACGATGCGGTTTTCGAAATCACAGGAGAGGAATAAAAATTCAGACCTATCCTCCGCTACCCCCCTTCCCTGCAAGGGAAGGGGGAATGGGGGTTAGGTCCAAAAAGGAGACTCAATGAAAGACTACTCTGACAAATCCTTTTGGCTCGCCACCTATGGCGAGTACACGCCCAACCCGCCGGTCAAAGGCGATTTGTGCGTTGACGTTGCCATCATCGGGGGCGGGTTTACCGGCCTGGCGACAGCCTACAACCTGCGTAAGGATGACCCAGGCATGAAAGTCGCCGTGCTGGAGGCCGAGGTGGTCGGCTTTGGCGCCAGCGGGCGCAACGGTGGCTTCTCGATGACGCTCTTCGGCCTGGAGCCAGCCGTGACCAAGTCCCTCTTCGGCCAGCAGCGCACGGTGGAAGCCCATCGTTACATGGAGCGGGCGGTGGATTACGTGGACGCGCTGGTACGGGAACACAAGATCCAATCCGACTATGAGTTCCCCGGCTTCCTGCGCGCCGCCACCACGCCCGGCTACGTTAAGCGCATCCAGCACGATCTCGAAATCCTGACCTCGATGGGCGTCACTGGTATCGAATGGATCGAGGCCGAGAAGATCCGCGCCGAAGTGGATTCGCCGCTCTTCCTGGGCGGCTGGTGGGAGCCGCGCTGCGGCCTGCTCAACCCGGCCAAACAGGCACGAGAACTCAAGCGCATCGCCCAAAAGGCCGGCGCGGACATCTACGAAGAAACGCCCGTTCTTGAAATCAAACGCTCTCCACGCTTCACACTTCGCACTCCGGGAGGCACAATCACGGCGGAAAAGGTCGTCTTTGCCACCAATGCCTACTCGCACCTGATCCCAGGGCTGCGTTCCAAACAGGTGCCGGCCTTCACCCACATGGTCGTCACTGAGCCGCTGACTGATAAGCAACTGACGACCATCGGCTGGAAGAACCGCCAGGGCATCGAGGACGCCCGCAATCTTGTCCATTACTTCCGCCTGACCGCGGACAATCGCATCGCCATGGGCGGCAGCGATGTGAGCATCACCTACGGGCGAAACATGGAACGCGACCTCAACCCGCGCACCTTCGCCGACCTGGAGCGCGATGTGGTGCGCTTGTTCCCGCACCTGAAAGGCATCCGTTTCACCCACCGCTGGGGCGGGCCGGTCTCGGTGCCGATAGATATGGCCCCCGCCATCGGCTTCCTCGGCGACCCGCGCGCCATCTACAGCTTGGGCTGCGTCGGCCACGGCGTCTCGATGACGCACCTCAACGGACGTACAATCGCCGACCTGCTGCAAGAGTGTAAAACCGACCTGACCGAGGTCTGGTTCGTCAACCGCAAGATGATCCCCTGGCCGCCGGAGCCGCTGCGATTGCTTGCGAGTCAGGCTATTCGCGTGTATATGCGCGTGGAAGATGCGCTTTACGAACGTGGAATGCCAAAATAACCTATCCCCTTGCCCCCTTCCCTTTTAGGGAAGGGGGAACTGGGGGTTAGGTCCGGAAGAAAAATATCATGAATCAACAGATAGAAAATTGGCTGCTCGAAGAAGACAATCCCCCAGTGCGCTATTTCACCCTGCGCTATTTGTTCGACCGCCCGGAGGATGATCCCGAAGCACAAGCCGCGCGGCGCGCCATTATGGACAGTGAGCCGGTGCAGAAAATCCTGGCCGCGCAGAAGGCTGAGGGTTATTGGGTTAAACCGGACAAGGGGTACTCTCCAAAATACCGCGCCACCTCCTGGCAACTTCTCTTCCTGGCCGAACTGGGCGCGGATGGAGAAAACGAGCAAATCCGCCGTGGCTGTGATTACTGGCTGGGGCAGGCTCCATCAAAGCACGGCGGCTTTACGCATTTGATCTACTGCCTCAACGGGAACATGATCTGGGCGCTGACCGCGCTGGGTTACGGCGGCGATGAACGCGTTGCCCGCGCCGTGGATTGGCTTACGGGAATGATCACGGGCGAACTGCCGCATACCGGCAGTTACTCCTGGCCGGGTTTCGGCTGCGGAGCCAATTACAAACTGCCCTGCGCCTGGGGCGCGGTCAAATCCCTGCGCGCGCTGGCAAATCTTCCCCCCGCCTTACAAACCGATAAAGTGAAAAGGTCGCTCTCGGCAACGGTGGATTTCCTATTCAGCCGCGACCCGGCTACGGCGGATTATCCCGTTTACGAGCGCGTCAGCGGCGAGTGGTTCAAATTTGGCTTCCCGCTCTCGTATACCTCGGACGTACTGGAAGCTGCATTCGTCTTGTGCGAGGCCAGTCATGGCAGCGACCCACGCCTGCGCAACGCCGTTGATCTCATTATTTCCATGCGCCAACCCGACGGTCGCTGGCTGATGAAGCATAGTCTCAACGGCAAGATGTGGGCTGACATCGAGGTCAAGGGCAAGCCGAGTAAATGGATAACGCTGCGCGCCTTACGCGTTCTGAAAGCCGCCGAAATGTAAGCGGAGTCCAGCGACTCCGTCGTCGCAGCCTCACCGAAGTCAGAGACTTCGGACTCCGGAGATGTAGGGCCGGTTTCTATACCGGCCAGGCGGATAAGCCCCACAGGGGTGCTTCGCGAAAATCCGCCCTACGACTACCACCTTGAGAGATGCCTATGGAAACCGAATTTCAAGCCACCTCACAACTCTACTGGATCGCCGCGCTCGTCGCTGCTCTGATTGACATCGCCTTCGTCGCGTTGCTGGCGTGGCGCATCAAACCGGCGCGCTTCCGCCGACTCCAATGGCCGCTCGTCATCGTTTCGACGCTCTTCTGGACAGTTCTATGGTATGCGGTTATGTGGAATGCCTTCGTCTGGGAGACCAGTTTCCGCTACGTTTTCCAACCCTGGCAGCGCTGGGCCTGGCCCCCGGTCTACGGCCTCATCAGCGGCGGCGTCACCTGGCTGTTTTGGTGGCTGTCGCTCCGCCTGCCTGGCAATCCTGTATTGTATTTCCTCCTGCTGGGTGGACTGGAATCCTTCGGTGACCATTATTTCGCCATCCGAAAAGGTGTTATGGAGACCCCTTTGTTGCAGGAAGTAAGCATTGCATCAGCCGTGACATTCGGCTTCTTCGAGTTCATCTTCTATTGGAGCGTCATCCTGG
>JALHUM010000145.1 GCA_022865905.1 Anaerolineales bacterium
ACTTTCTCGGCTGTCAAAATCCACTCAGCATGACAATCGTATGGCGGCGCCAGTTCTTCCATGAATTCCACGTGTCGCAGACTGGTCACCTTCCATCCTTCGCCGAACATGCCCAGGATTTCCCGCTTGCCGTAGAAGCGCACCGGCCCAATGCCGGTCAACGTGCCGCCGGAGATGTCCACCGTCAGGCCGTTCGCGCCGGGTTTGCCGGATACGTGGCTGCTGTGATGGTCGCTGTATGGATTGAAGAAGAACTTGCCGCCCGGCAGCAGCACGCGGTGCACCTCGGCAATCGTTTTGGCAGCGTCGCTGGTAGTGGAGCAGGTCAGCGCGGCGCGGTCAATGACGAAGTCGAAGGTATCATCTTCGTAAGGCAACTTGATGAAATCGGCGACGCGCAAATCGCCTTTCAAGCCCTCGTCGGCGAGTCGTTTTTGGGCGTACTCGATGGCGCTGGGGCTGCCGTCAATGCCGAAAACGGTGAAGCCCTCCCGCGCTGCGAACCATAGGTTGTTGCCTGCCCCGCAGCCGATTTCCAGGATATTGGTTTCTACACGCGGCTTGGCACGCGAATAGTTACGATAGATGAATTGCACCACGCTGTCGAACGGGTAGCGGTTCAGCGCTCGGCTCTCGCTGTAAATGCCTTCCCAGGTGTGGCTGACCGGCGATGCCGGTTGTTTCTTATTGCTCATATGAACTCTCCAGAAAATTAGCTGGCGGCAAGTATAACATTCAATTGGTAAGAGCAGAATATCTTGCCCCAACTCCCGGGGATGAATCCCCCTCCTCAGAATCAAAGCCCGTTGAAACGGGCCGCTACCTGCCGCAGGACGTTTCAGCGTCCTTTGACTATCAGCCGGACGATTCATCGTCGGGCGGCCCAATCCGGTATAATGACACCGGACGGAGTCACGAAATGATTGATCCTCAACCTGACTGGAATGCCCTGACTGCCCAGGCCGGTGACCTGCTGAGGCGACTCTTTCCCCTTTGCCGCAGCATCACAGGGGACGGCCTGCGCGCAACCCTCAACCTGCTGCGCCAGACGACGGACTTTTCCCTCACCGAAATCCCCTCCGGCGCGGTCTGTTACGATTGGATCGTCCCGGATGAATGGAACGTGCGCGACGCCTTCATCGCCGATTCCAAAGGCCGCCGCATCATTGACTTCAAAGCCAACAACATCCACCTCGTCAATTACAGCATCCCCTTCGAAGGGACGTTGACCTTCGACGAACTTGTCCCACACCTGCACACCCTGCCCGATCTGCCAAACGCCATCCCCTATCGCACGACCTACTACGACCGCACCTGGGGCTTCTGCCTGACGCACGAGCAATTCCAGAAACTGGATAAGAAAGAAAAGTTTCATGTGCTTGTGGATGCCACGCTTGCGCCGGGCAATCTGACCTATGGCGATGCGCTTCTGCCAGGAAAATCAGGCCAGGAATATCTTATCTCAACTTATGTCTGCCATCCCTCGCTTGCCAACGACAACCTGTCCGGCGTGGTGCTGTGGACGCTGATGCTGTCAGAACTCCGACATCGGACGCTCTGGAATTCATATCGCTTCATCATCGCCCCAGAGACCATCGGCGCGCTGGCTTACATCTCGCGCAACGAGGGTGCGGTCAGGAGGTTGAGCGGCGGATACGTGGCGACCACGGTCGCAGGTCCGGGACGCTTCGGCTACAAATCCACCTGGCGCGGCGATTCGGTCATTGACCGCGCTGTCCGCCTGACATTCAAGGAGTTGGGGCTGGATTTCATCGAGTATCCTTTCGATGTCAACGGCTCGGACGAGCGCCAGTACTCTACGCCGGGGCTGCGCTTGCCGGTCGGAACGATTTGCAAGGATAAATATTACGAGTACCCGTTTTACCATACCTCGCTGGATAATCTCGACTTCATCAGCGCCGGAAATCTGGTGGAGACGTTAAAGTTGTACCTGCTGGCAATCGAGAAACTGGAGCAGAATAGAACCTACCGCTCGCTCAATCCGATTGGCGAACCGATGCTCGGCAAGCGCGGCCTGTATCCGCAGACGGGCGGGGCCATCAAGCAGAAGTTGGCCAGCGCGGACATCCATGCCGAGCGCGGCTATGTGGTGGATGCAGGAAACATCCTGTATGGCATCGAACTGGATGCCATCCGCTGGGTGCTCTTTTACTCCGATGGACAAACGCCGCTGATGGAGGTTGCCGAGCAGACCGGCTTGCCGATGAAGCAATTGCATGAGGTGGCGGAGAAGTTAGCGGCGACCGGATTATTGGAGGAAGTGCGTGCCTCGACCTGTTAGTTCATCGCAGAACGCACAGAGAACACAGAGAAGATATACAAAAGACTCTGTGAACTCTGTGGTCTCCGTGATGAAAAACCTTTCATGCTCGGTCGTCATTCGCGCCTACAATGAGGAGCAGCACATCGGGCGTTTACTGGAAGGGATTTCTCACCAAACGCTCAAGGATGTGGAAATCATCCTGGTCGACTCCGGCTCCACCGACGCGACCGCATCCATCGCCGAACATTATGGAGCGAAGATAGTGCACATCAATCCGCAGGAATTCACCTTTGGACGGTCGTTGAACCTGGGACTCGCCGCTGCGACCCGTGATCGGATCGCCATCACCAGCGCGCACGTCTATCCGGTCTATCCCGACTGGCTGGAAAGATTGCTCGAACCTTTCAAAGACCCACAGGTGGCGCTGACCTACGGTAAGCAGCGCGGGGATGCATACTCCAAATTCTCCGAACACCAGATCTTTGCCCGCTGGTATTCGAACCAATCGGAGCCGCGCCAGACGCATCCCTTTTGCAACAATGCCAATGCCGCCATCCGCCGCGCGGTCTGGGAGCAGCACCCTTACGATGAAACGCTGACCGGCCTGGAAGACCTGGCCTGGGCGAAGAAGGTGCTCGCGGAGGGTTATGGCGTGGCTTATGTGGCTGGGGCAGAAATCTTACATGTACACGATGAGACGCCGCGCGGACTTTACAACCGTTACCGACGAGAGGCGATGGCCTTCAAGCAGATTTACCCCGAGGCGCACTTCAGCCTGTACGATTTTATCCGCATGGCCTCGGCCAACATCGCTAGCGACCTGTGGCACGCGGCAAAACAGCATGTATTTTGGAAAAGCGTCGCCAGCATCTTCTGGTTTCGGATGATGCAGTTTTGGGGCACCTATCGAGGCTATCGCCAGTCGGCTGAGTTGACATGGCAATTGAGGCAAACATTTTATTATCCGCATGGGCGCGAGATGGCTGAAGAGGGGCAAGCGCGAAAGGTTGAGCCGATTAGGTATAATGAGTAACATGAGCATAATCCTCGCTCTCGTCCCCATGCGCCACCACAGCCAGCGCGTGCCTGGCAAAAACTTCCGACTACTGGCCGGGAAGCCGCTCTACCAGCACATCATCGAGACCCTGCTAGCCGTGCCTGAGATTAGCCAGATTGTGGTGGATACTGACTCCGAGCCGGTCATGGATGGATTGCGCCGCGACTTCCCGCAGGTGTGCATCCTGCCGCGCCCGGAGCATTTGTGCGCTGACACCATCCCAATGAATGAGATCCTGATTTACGATACTTCCCAAACCGAAGCTGACTTTTACATCCAAACCCACAGCACAAACCCGCTACAGCGCCCGGAGACTATCCGCCGCGCCATCCAGAACTTTTTAGCAGACTATCCCGCCCACGACTCGCTCTTTTCGGTAACGCGCCTGCAGACCCGCCTCTATGACCAACACGGCCGCGCCCTCAACCACGACCCGGCGTTGCTGCTCCAGACCCAGGAACTGCCGCCCGTCTACGAGGAGAATTCTTGCATCTACATCTTCACTCATCAAAATCTCGTCGCACGGCGCAACCGCCTCGGCCAGCGCCCGCTGATGTTTGAAATGGATGCCGCCGAAGCCTGGGATATTGACGAAGAACTGGACTTTGCCATTTGCGATTTTCTTCTAAGCCAAAAGACTGATCACTGATTACTGATGACTGGATATACAGTCCTTCTCTCTGCCCCCTATATAATCCCCTCCCTCGAGCGCTTCAAGCCGCTATTCGAGAAATACGGCATTGACCTCATCCTGCCGAAAGTCGTCGAGCGGCTTGTAGAGGAAGAGTTGTTGAAGTACGCCGGTCAATTCGACGGCGCCATATGCGGGGATGACCAGTACACCGCACGCGTCCTGGAGGCCTGCGCGCCGCGTCTCAAAGTCATCTCCAAGTGGGGGACGGGTATCGACTCGATTGACGCAGAGGCTGCCGCCCGTTTCGGCGTGAAGATCTATCGTACCCTCAACGCCTTCACCCTGCCTGTCGCCGATACCGTGCTGGGCTGCATCCTGGCCTTCGCCCGCCGCCTGCCCTGGATGTATGCAGAGGTGAAATCCGGCCAGTGGGCGAAACTGCCTGCCAAAGCGCTGCATGAATGTGCCCTGGGCGTGGTCGGCGTGGGCAACGTCGGCAAGGCCGTCGTGCGCCGCGCCCGTGCCTTCGGGATGACCGTCCTCGGCAACGACATCGTTGAGATTGACCACGTTTTCATCGCCGAGACCGGCATACGGATGATCAATCTCGAAACGCTGTTAGCGGATTCTGATTTTGTCTCGCTGAACTGTGATTTGAATCCCACCAGTTTCCACTTGATGAACATGCAAACGCTGGCGCAGATGAAGCCGACCGCCGTGCTGATCAACACGGCGCGTGGGCCAGTGGTGGACGAGGACGCGCTGGCGATAGCCCTGCAATCGGGTAAAATAGCGGGCGCGGCGCTGGACGTGTTCGAGACCGAGCCGCTGCCCGATGACAGTCCACTCAAGAAGATGGACAACGTGCTGCTCGCCCCGCACAATGCCAATTCCAGTCCGGCGGCGTGGGAACGGGTACATTGGAATACCATTCACAATTTACTAAGTGGGCTTGGCATTCCCGATACCAATCTTATGACTCCCCAATAACTCCCCAACCATGAGTCTGGCCCGGAGCGCACGATGAAGAAAATTTCGTCTCTCCAATGGATGAAGGATATCGAAACTTGGATTTCATTAGGTTTGCTCATAATCGTCTCCGTGTTGACTCATTTGCCTTTAATTGGTCAATTGGGTTATTACAGGAATGATTGGTATCCGATCTGGGCTGGTCGGACGCAAACCCTTAGCACCATGGTTTCGATGTTTTCGATTGATCGCCCAATTTTAGGTTACATCTACACGCGAACATACTTGCTACTCGGCGATAACCCGTTGGGCTGGCAGGTTTTTGCATATTTGTTCCGCCTGGCGGGAGCCATCGGCGTCTTCTGGCTGTTGCGGTTGATATGGCCGAAAATGCGGCTGTTCACCACCAGCGCGGCGATTTTGTTCGTCGTATACCCAGGCTTCCTGGAAGGGCCGGCTGCAATCACTTTCAGCAACCATCTGATCGCATACGCCCTGGCAATCTACTCGATCCTGTTTACCGTGATTTCCATCCGCTCTAATAACAAATATGTGGCAATCCTGGCGACCGGGCTTGCCCTGCTCTGTCAAATTGGCTATCCCTTCATCTACGAATACATGGTCGGGCTGGAAGGTTTGCGCCTGCTTCTCATCTGGTATCTGATCCCCGGCGCAAAGAGATCTACGAAAGCCAGAGTGGCTGAGGCCTTCCTGCGTTGGCTCCCCTACTTGTTCGTTCTCGGCGGTTTTCTGTTCTGGCGTTTCTTCATCTTCAAAAGCACCCGCCCGACGACAGATGTTTCAAAATTGATCGGCCTTTATTCTTCCACGCCGCTTGAAATGGTACCAAAAGTAGTGGCGGGTACACTTATGGACTTTTTGAATGCGGTTCTTCTTGCCTGGGTAGTACCGTTCTACCAGCTTGTTTCTACCACGCAGTACCGCGATCTGGTAGCAGGTGTGATTCTGGCTGTTCTGGTCAGCGCCTCGTTCTGGCTATATTCACGCTGGATAAGAAAAAAAGAACCGCTCCTCGCTGAAGAGGATAGGATTTATAGAAACAGCTTCATGATCGGTCTCGTAACCGTATTCTGCGCAATCATTCCTGTCGCAGCTTCCAACCGGCATATCACCTTCTCTACCTGGCTCGATCGTTACACACTGCATACGACGGTTGGGGTGGTTCTACTTGTCACAGGGGGGATCTTCTTGATGATGAAAAACCAGGCGCGGCTCTGGCTCCTGTTGAGCTTGCTGTTCTTATCGGTCTTGACCCACTACAGCAACCAGGTGAGCTTTCGCAATGCCTGGGAGATACAACAAACCTTTTGGTGGCAATTATCATGGCGCGCGCCCCAGCTTGAAGATGGGACTGTCCTCATGGTGAACCTTCCCAGTAACATCTACGGGTACGAAGAAGATTACGAGATATGGATGCCCGCCAACATCATCTACAATGATGTGCCCAATACCTTGCGAATCTATGCGGAGGTCTTATGTCCCGAGTCGGTAATCCAGGTGTTTCGGGGAGCAATAGAACATCGTTATATAAGTAATACTGAGTTCGACCGGAATTTTAACCACGCTTTGGTCGTCTCTATGCCAAGCCCATTGTCATGTGTGCATGTTATTGATGGCGAGAGCCCTGAACTTTCCCTGGACGAGCCTCCCATCGTTGATTGGGTGGCGCCTTATTCTCACATTCAACAAATTGCGACAGATGTCACCCCGCCACTACCCCCGGAGATCATCTTTGGCCGGGAGCCCGCGCATACCTGGTGTTACTATTACCAGAAGATGAACTTGGCCCGCCAATCTGGTGCCTGGGATGAGGTGATCGCTCTGGGCGAAGAAGCTGTCCGCGCCGGTTTCGAACCTCTCGATCAATCCGAGTGGATGCCTCTGATCGAGGGTTATGCTTTTACAGGGGATCTGGAAAAAGCGAACAGCGTCATCGCGAAGATATACAATGACTCCAACCTTAGATACAATTTGTGCGTGTCCGTCCTGACGCAAAAGGGGAATCCGGCCTTGAATTTACCCATTGGAGGGGTAGATTTTTTGCTCGACCGGTTGTGTGGCATTCCGTGATATTACTTGCTTACTAGATGGATTGATTAATGAAGAAGATGGCTTTTCCCCAATGGCTCAAGGATATAGAAAACTGGGTATCGCTCGGCTTGATCGCCGCGATTTCAGCTCTCACATACTTACCCCTAATTGGGCAATTGGGTCTTTATCATGAGGCCTGGTACATTATATGGGCTGGCCGTACGCAAGACTTGAGCACTTTGATTTCGATGTTCTCGATAGACCGCCCAATGATTGGCTATATTTACATGCGTACATATTTGCTGTTAGGCGATAATCCATTGGCCTGGCAG
>JALHUM010000146.1 GCA_022865905.1 Anaerolineales bacterium
CTTCGAGCACCTGGACGATCCAGACCTGCACAGCATTGCAGATTGCATGTCCCTGCGGGCCTTCGAGCGCGGCGAGGCTCTCTTTTGGGAAGGCGAAGCATCTGCGGGGCTGCACATTGTCCAGCAAGGGAGCATCCAGCTTTATCGCCTTTCCCCGCAAGGTCGGCAGTACATCGTCCGCATCCCACAGGAAAAAGAGACCTTCAACGAGGTCTCAGTCTTCGACAGCGGCGGTAACCCGGTCAACGCCGAGGCGCTCGAAGCAAGCAGGGTTTGGGTGGTTGCGCCGGAATGCCTGCGCCAGTTAGTGGACGCTAATCCCGATTTCGCTCAGAAAGTGATCAACAACCTGGGCAGGAACCTGCGCACACTGGTCGGCGCGGTCAGCGAGATGGCTTTCTACCAGGTGACCCACCGCCTGGCGCGGCTCATCAGCCAGTTGCCCGAGGAGGAGCTGGCCGGGCCAGCGGGTGCACGCCTGACGCAGGATCAACTGGCGGCCCGGTTGGGAACAGTGCGTGAAGTGGTGGCGCGCTCCTTGCGTGAACTGGAGCGGAGCGGCGCGATCCACGTCGAGAACCGCCGCATCGCCGTCGCTGACCCGAAGGTGCTCCAGCAATGGGCGCAGGGGCCGTGGAATTGATATCCAAGGTGGGGTGGACTTCCAAAAGTCCACCCCACCTGTGATGTTTACGGCACCGGCGTAGGAACGCTGGGCAGGGTATAGTAGCTGCCAGTCTCCAGGATACTCGGGGCATGTGCAGCCTGCGCGGCTTTCATCTGTGCCTGGCGGGCAAGGTTGGTGGCATCCCCCAGAATGCATAGTACCTCTTCGGGGTTATGAAAACCCATGCTGTTCTCTGCCGAGACAAAATCCCAGCGGAACTGTGCATGACGATGCAGCGTGCGCGCCTCGTCCAACAGTATCGGGTCCACGTCCGATACTTTCGCAGCGGCCTGGATCGCGGTGATGGCGTCAACGATGGCATCCTCGGCAGCCAGTTTCGCCTTATAGACTTCATCTTGGATGGTCTTGACGCGCTCGACCACGTAATCCACGTCGGTGTGACACTGTCCACAAGCCTGTTCAGGGTTCAAGAGCGGGCTATGGACATCGTGTGAGGAATACTTGGCTGCGCCGTCGCGCAGGTAGGGCATGTGGCAGTCGGCGCAGGCAACCCCGGCTTGGTAATGCGTGCTATTGGCAGTGAACATCTCGAAATCAGGGTGTTGGGCCTTGAGCATTGGTGTTTCGGCTCCAGGATACATCCAATCTGAAAAACCGATGCTATCGTAATAGGCGATGATCTCCTCGACGCGTGTGCCATTCATCCATGGGAGGGTCAACACTTTCTTGTCACCGACAAAATAATATTCCACGTGGCAATTGGCGCAGACGACCGAGCGCATCTCCTGGCGGGTGAAGGTTTGCCAGTCCTTGCCCTGGGCCTGGAGAGCAGCTTCGAGCGCCGGGTTGGTGACGATCAGGCGCATCGTCCCGGCCTCGTGGCAGTTGGCGCAGCCGATGGGGTTCTGGATTTCCGGCGTCATCTCGCTGAACATCTTGGCGTCGTAGGCCTCCATGCCCATTTCCGACCACAGGCGCGGGTTATCCGAGGATTTACAAGAGTAGCAGGTGGCATGGGTTTTCTCGTCAACCCGTTTGATCGCGCGCACGTCGGTCAGGCTGTTCTGGTGGCCGCGGTCTTCGTTATATTCCTTGCTGAAGGAATAACCGGCAAACAGGATCACCTGGCGCGGATCTTCGATCAAATGTGAAAATTTCTCCGAGCCGCCGTAGGTTGTGGGGGTGTTATTATTCCCTGTTTTGAGCAGCGTTGCGTATTCATTGGGAAAATTTATCCCCCATTTGGAAGAATCCGGTTCCATGGGAGCGATTTCGATGATAGGCTCGAAGCCGCGTTCCTGAGGCGGTTGGTTCTTCAGGTACAGCAACGTGCCAGCCAGCCCGGCAGCCAGTACGATGATGAAACCCACCAAGATAAGAGTGGTGTATTTCTTCATTTGCCTTCCTCCTGATGGTGATAAGGTAAAAGCGAGATTCCGCGCTCACCGTGGGTGACTATTCGGTGACAATCCCAGCAGTAACGGTCGAACGGCTGCGCCCCCGCCACAATACTATCCACGGTGGACGCGTGGCAGCGGATGCAATTCGCCTGCACGATATTCCGGGTTTCCGCTGTCGTCCGTATGGCATCTGGATAGCTGGCGGTGACAAACCAAAGCACATCATGCAACCCCGATTTGCCCTTGAAGTAGTAATAGGCGATCAAATTCTGATGCGGCAGGTGACAGTCGGTACATTCGGCAAAACGTCCGTGCGCGCCGTGATACCAGTTTTCGTAAGCTGCATCCATCACGTGACAATTGTTGCAAGTAGCCGATTCATGCCCCAGGTAAGCCGGCGCGTCCGCAGCCCAGATGAAGACGCCCAGAGCCAGCAGAAGAGCAGCAATCCCAACGATGAGAGGCCATTTGGATAACATACGTTTCTCTCGGATGCTATTAATGTATCTCTAATCTACCCCATTTTCAATTACCTGTTTGTGACTTTGGTTACATTCCAGCTGGTCACCTTCCAACCGCTATAGAACTTTGACCGACGAACCGCGTTCCGTCTTCTCGACCTCGATGCGGGTCGGGAAGACGTCTTTCAATTCATCAAGATGGGTGATGACCAGGATCTTGGCAAAGTCGCCGCGCACGGCATTGATCGCCTCGATCAGCCGCTGGCGGCCCTGGGCATCCTGCGAGCCAAAGCCCTCGTCAATCACCAACGTCTGCAGGCGTGCACCTTTGCGCTGCGCCAGCACTTCCGAGAGCGCCAACCGGATGGCAAAGTTGACCCGGAAGGCCTCGCCGCCGGAGAACATCTCGTAATCGCGCGCGCCGGTGCCATCGCTTATCTGGATGTCCAGCGTCTCGCGCAAGTCATCACGATTCTTATCCTTGTAAGCCGTTTGGGTGACGAAACGCACCGACATCGCCCCTTCGCTCAGGCGGTCGAGCAACTCATTGGCCTTGGATTCGATTTGGGGCAGAGCCTGCTCGATGAGCAGCGCCGGGACGCCGTCCTTGCCAAAGGCGCGCTCGAGGCTCTTGAAGCGCCCAATCGCCAAGCCATGCTCGCCGCGCTCGGCCTCCAGCTTGACCTTGCGAGCGCGTAAATCGTCCAGCACGGTCACTTTTTGCCGCGCCGCGCCGACCTCTTGATTGAGCCGATTCTCCTGCTCCTGAAGGTCGAAGAGCATACGCTCGGCGGATTCGAGATCAGGGGCCTGGGATTCGGCTGCGGCCAGCGCAGAAGCAACGGGGTCGAATTCAGATTGTTGCTGGCTGCTGGCTGATTGCTGATGGCTGATGGATGATCGCAGGTTGTTGATTTCATCATCGAGAGGCTTGAGAGCAGCCCGCGCGGATGCAAGCTCCCGGAAGTCGGCCTCGGCCGAACGAGCCTCGACCTCGCTCCGGCGCGCCGCGTCGTGGGCGGCAGCATCGTAGCCCAACGCGGCCAGTTCCTTGTCAATCCTTTTTAGATTCTTGCGGGCTTCGGTGGCAAATTTTTCGTTTTCAAGCAATTTCATTACTTCCCTCAACCGCTTTGCGCCGCCGGTTCCCCATTCCTCCGCCTGTTTTTGGAGAGTTCCCAAGCGTTCGGTGAGTTGGGCAACAATTTGCGAATGTGACAGGCGGTCGGTTTCAACGGAGTAGAGATTAGAGAGTAGAGATTCGAGATCAGTCACCTGTTGAGCAATGTCTTCGAGGTTTGCCTTATTGGCGCGCCAGCGGTCGCCCATATCTTTACCTTGCGCGGCAAGCTGCGCAATGAGATTTTGACGCTCGCCGGGGCTGAGGGGTTGTCCACACAACGGGCAGATTGCGCCATCCGTGGCTTCAAGCTGATCCATGCGCGCTTTGAGTTCATCCATCTCAGCTTTCAGACTCGCATTCTCGGCACGCAGTTCGGCCTGACTTTCGCGGGCGGTTTGTACTTGAATATCCAAATCGGCGCGCTGGACCAGTTTTTTCTCGACCTCTGCCAGTGCTGCCCTAGCAGAAGCCAATTGCGCGCTTAGCTCATTGCTCACTGATAACTGATTACCAATAACTTCTTTCTGCCTCTCCAGCGCGATCTTCTCCTGCTCCAACCTTGCTTTCTCGGCATTGATCTCATCCAGCAAAGGCTGGCGGCGCTTCTCGTGCTCGCGGAACTGCCCGGCGACCCCCTCCCATCTCTCCAACTCGGCGCGCGCGGCTTGCCAGGCCTGGTAGGCGGACTCCACCTTAGCGGCGCGGGCGAGCAGGTCCGCGTAACGGTCGCGCTCGGCCGCTCGTTCGGCGAGACGGGCCTGGAGTCCGGCCAGATTCGCAGCGGCGCGTTCCAGGCCAGCCGCCAGCGTCTCGACCAGCTTGCGCTGCTGTTCCAACGAGGCGGCCACTTTCTTCACACCTTCCAGCGCAGATTCCTGCGCCTTACGGGATTTAGCCAGTCCCTTGAGCTGGGCTTCGAGTTCGGCCAGACGTTCTTTGCGGGCAGGTTCTTCGCTGAGTTCAGCCTCAATTTCCTGGATGCGCCCATCCGCCGAATCCAGCTCGCGCTCGATGGATTTGCGGCGTTCGGCGGCGCGGTCGCGATAGGTCTCCCAAACCTCCAGGCCGAGGATATTACTCAATATTTCCTTGCGCTTGCCCGGCGATTGCTGGGCGAACTGGTCAGCCTTGCCCTGCAAGAAAAAAGCTGCGTTGACGAAGGTGTCGTAGTCGAGGCGCAGGATTTGCTCGATGCGGGCCTGGGTATCGCGCAGGGTGCGCTCGGTTAGAGGACGCCATATACCAGAGAGCGAAGTGCGGGGTCCGAGTTCCGGGTTGCTAGTGGAGGATGACTGATCACTGCTCAATGTTGACTGTTCATTGCTCTGCAAAATCTGGAACTCAAGCAGTGTAGTTTTGCCGCGCGGCAGCGTGCGCTGGATGCGATAAACATTCTCCTCATAGGCAAAGGTGAAGCTCACTTCAGCCGCCTTGACGCCAGGATTAGAATTGATCAGCGACTCGTCCCGTTTGCGCGCCTGCCCGAAGAGCGCCCAGGTGATGGCATCCAACAGCGAGGATTTGCCCGCTCCATTCGATCCAGAGATGCAGGCAAGGTCGAAGGAGGTGAAATCTATTTCGACCGAGTCATGGTAGGAGAGAAAGCCAGAGAGTCTCAGCTGGAGAGGGATCACAGGAGTATTTTATCGCATACTTGCCCATCCATCCGACTGATGTTATCATAACCGGGTGCTCAACCAAGCTGATAATGGTAACTCTCCGAGCTACCATAAACGTACCCGCACGCGCCTGATCCTGACCGCAGTCATCCTGGCGACGCTGCCCTGTTACTGCCTGGGATTTGTCGCTGTGAACTTCGCGCCTGGCCCGGCGACCCAGACGCCGACCATTACGGCGACCTCATCCGGGACGCCGCTCACGCCGACGGTTACCCAGACCGCAACCTCCACCCTGACCCCTACCTACACTCCAACCAGCACGCTGACATCCACGCCCACGGCGACGTTTACCCCCACCCCAACCTTTACCTTGACGCCCACATTAACCAACACGCCAACGTACACACCCACCTCGACATCAACTCCTACTTTTACTTCGACGGCTACCTTTACTTTTACCCCCTCGCCGACGGCCACCTTCACCAACACGCCGCTACCAAGCGATACGCCCACGCCAACTCCGTAAATCGCCCAATCGCCAATCGTCAATCGAACAATGCCCGACATCCAACCCTTCCTCAAAGAATTGCTCTCCGCTCCCGGCCTTTCCGGTTACGAAGCTCCTGCCGCCAAAATCATCGCAGAGAAGTGGCGACCGCTGGTTCACAAACTCAGCCGCAGCAGGCTTGGCTCCCTGCATGGACTGCGTAGAGGCACAGCCGCCGAGCCACGCCCATCCCTGCTCGTGGCGGCCCACATGGACGCCATCGGCCTGATGGTGACCGGCATCGCCGAAGGCGGCTTCCTGCGCCTGACCGCTATCGGAGGCGTGGACGCGCGCGTCCTGCCCGGGCAGCCGGTCACGGTCCATGGCCTTGAAGACCTGCCCGGCGTCGTTGTGCAGCCACCCGCTCGCCTCCTGCCGCCCGAAATCGGCAATAACCCCGTCCCACTCGAACATCTGCTCGTAGACGTGGGACTGCTGCCGCGCAAAGTCAACGAACTGATCCGGGTTGGGGACCCGATCTCCTTTGCCCAGCCGCCCCTTGAATTGACTGGCGAGACGCTAGCTGGCCATACAGTGGACAACCGCGCCTCGGTCGCGGCGTTGACCGTCTGCCTGGAAGAGCTGCAGAACCGGCCGCACGCTTGGGACGTGTGGGTCGTGGCGACCGTGCAGGAGGAAACCGGCCTGATCGGCGCATATTCTTCCTCCTACCAGCTTCGACCGCAGATCGCGATCGTCGTGGATACCTCCTGGGCTAAAGGCCCCGGCGCCAACGATTGGAACACCTTCCCGCTCGGTAAAGGTCCCACCATCATGTGGGGGCCGAACATCCACCCCGCTCTGCACAAGGCCTTCAAGGAACTGGCCGAGCAGTTGGAAATCCCCCATGCGGTGGAGATCACCCCGCTGCACACCGGCACGGACGCGTTCGCCACGCAAGTGACCGCCGAGGGCATTCCCAGCATTGCATTGGGCATCCCTATCCGCTATATGCACACGCCGGTGGAAGTGGTGGCGGTCAAAGACATCCAGCGCGCCGGCAGGCTGATAGCGGAGTTCATCGCAGGCTTGCAGCCGGATTTTATGGACAAAGTGACCTGGGATAATTGAAAAAAAACATGCCTTCCATTGGAAACACCCAACTCAAACTGCTCGAAGAACTCTGCAACGCCATGGCCGTCTCCGGCGATGAGGGCGAGGTGCGGCAGATCGTCCTCGACGAGATCAAGGGTTATGCTGACCAAGTCAAGGTGGACGCGCTCGGCAACATTTTGGCAACCCACGCCGGGTCGGGAGAGAACCGCCTGAAAGTCATGCTTGCTGCCCACATGGACGAGGTCGGCTTCATGCTGGCCGCCGACGAAGGCGAGGGCATCTTCCGCTTCGAGACCCTCGGCAGCATTGACGTGCGCCAGTTGCCGGGCAAAGCCGTCATCGTTGGCAAGGAACATCTTCCAGGTGTCATTGGAGCGCGACCAATCCATTTGGTCAAGGATGAGGAACTCAAGAACAAGATCCCGCTCGATATCCTGCGCATTGATCTTGGCCCTGGCAGTGCGAAGGTAAAACCCGGCGACCGGGCAACTTTCGCCACCCGCTTTCAACGCACGGGGACTTCAATCATCGCCAAGGCGCTCGACGACCGCCTGGGCGTCGCCGCGCTGATCGAACTGGTCAGGCACGCTCCTGCCAATATTGACCTGCTGGCCGCCTTCACCGTGCAGGAGGAGGTCGGCCTGCGCGGGGCGAAAGTCGCGGCCTATGCCTTTGACCCTGACCTGGCGATTGCCGTCGACTCGACACCCGCCAATGACCTGCCCGCCTGGGATGGCGAAGAGAACACTGCCTACAACACGAAACTAGGCCTCGGCCCGGCCATTTACGTGGCAGATGGCGGTACGCTCTCGGACCCGCGCCTGATCCGCCACCTCGCGGCGACAGCCGAAGCCGAAGGGATCCCCTACCAATTGCGCCAGCCGGGTGGCGGCGGCACAGACGCGGGCGCCATCCACAGGCAACGCGCCGGCATCCCGTCCATCTCGGTCTCGGTGCCGGGGCGCTACGCACATAGTGCCGCGTCCATTGCGCGGATTGAGGATTGGAAGAATACCCTGGCATTGCTCCACGCCGCGTTGAGCCAGATGCCGCCCGAATTGCTCACCTCAGAAAGAGTATGAAAAAACCGACGCAGGCCCTCTTTCCCGATCTGGAACTTCTGCCCGGCATCTTCAGAAAATATCCTGGCGTGCAGGCAGTCTATCTGTTTGGCTCTGCGGCCAGCGGCAAGACTCACACCGAAAGCGACTTGGATCTGGCGGTCGTGCCGGGCGATGCCTCCGCCCGCGCAGCCAAACTGGATATCCTAGCCGACCTGGCCAGGAACGGCTTTTGTAATGTGGATTTGATCTTTCTGGATACCGAAAACATCCTGCTCAAATTCCAGGCCGTCCGGCAAAACCGACTTCTCTATTCAAGCGAGGAATTCAATCCCGGCGATTATTTCTCTCTTACTTTGCGACAGTATTTTGACTTTTTACCCTACTTGAAAATCCAACGCGAATCAGACAAGAGGAGGTTCCTGCATGATGGTGCAGACCGAAATTATCCGTAAACGTCTCAGCCGGCTGGATGAAATCCTGACTGTTCTCAAGCATCTCCGCAATTACTCCCTCGAAGCCTTCCTTGCCACTCCGGAATACTATGGAAGTGCAGAACGGTTCCTTCAAATCGCCATTGAGACTACCACCGATATCGGCGGGCATATCATCGCCGACCTCAAACTAGGCGAGGTTAACTGGTACAGCGATATCCCGGCGCTCCTCGCCGAGAAAAAATTCATTTCCGGCGAACTGCGCGAGAAATGGGTCCGCATGATCGGCTTCCGCAATATCCTTGTGCATGATTACCTGGAAGTGGACCGAAAAATTGTCTACGATGTGATGCAAAACCATCTCCAGGACCTGGAAGAACGAAAAAAAGTTTTTGCCGAATTCCTATAGACCCAGATCGGAACAGCCATGAAACCCCTCCTCCAAAAATTGACCGAAACCTTCTCTCCCTCGGGTTACGAGAATGCCATCCGGGCGGTCATCCGCGCCGAGATCGAACCCTTGGCCGACGAAATCCGCGTGGACGCGCTGGGTAACCTGATCGTCCGCAAAGGGCAAGCCAGCAAGAATGGCAAGAAAATCATGCTCGCCGCGCACATGGACGAGATCGGCCTGATCGCCACACACGTTGACGAGAACGGTTTCATCCGCTTCACCACTCTCGGCGGGGTGCGTCCGCACACGCTGCTGGGCGGGCGCGTCCGTTTTGCGGACAGCACGCCCGGCGTCATCGGCGGAGAGCGCATCACCGACACGACCAAAGCCTACACTTTCGAGCAGCTCTTCATTGACATCGGCGCGGCCAGCCGCAAGGATTGTCCGGTCAAGGTCGGCAACGTGGCTGCCTTCGAGCGTCCCTTCCTCGACCTGGGGAAGCGCCTGGTCGCCAAAGCCATGGACGACCGCATCGGCTGCGCCGTCTTGATCGAAACCCTGCGTGGCCTGAAGATCACACCTCACGAGCTTTACTTCGTCTTCAGCACGCAGGAAGAAGTCGGCATTCGCGGTGTGACAGGCGCGGCCTTCGGCCTCGATCCCGACCTCGGCCTGGCCGTAGACGTGACCGGCACGGGCGACACACCCAAGGGCAACAAAATGGAAGTCGCCCTCGGCAAAGGCCCGGCGGTCAAAGTCAAAGACGGCGGCATGATCGCCGACCCGCGCATCGTGGATTGGATGATCCGGGCAGCCGAGAAAGCCAAACTGCCTTACCAGCGTGAAGTGCTGGAAGGCGGCACCACCGACGCCCGCGCCATGCAGCTTGCCCGTTCCGGCGTGCCGGCCGGCTGCCTATCCATCCCGTGCCGCTACGTTCACTCCCCCTCTGAGATGGTGGACGAGAAGGATTTGCAGAACGCGGTCAAACTGCTCACCGCGCTGGTCAGCGCGCCAGTAGAGCTTGATTAACTTCGCACTGCTTGAAAAAAAAAAGAACGGCGCACCTGATGTGATCTGGTGCGCCGTCATATTTCACTCGCCTGCCTACACATTCGATCAACTAATCTTCTTCTTTTTCCTTCCCTTTAGGCTTTGGCATCCCCCAGACGAACATCGCCACACCAACGCCGATGCCAAAAGCGCCCAGCGCGCCAGCGGTGGTGAAGTAGGCCAGCGCAATGGCAAGGCCGCAGAAGCCGAGGAAGAGGGCAAGCTGCAACTGCCACACCTGTTGGCCCTTACGGAAGACCTCCAGCACGAACCAGCCTGCGCCCAGCCCGAACACGGCCATGCCAAGCAGCCGGATCAGCGCGCCCAGGAGGTCGAGAATATCATAAACGATCGGTGGCATATCAGTCTCCTTTCATTTGAGTCGAATAATCGGTTACGCCCAGGCCCAGATCATCCACAGGCCTATCATGACAACTCCCATTATAAACCGAATCACGAACGCCCAGCCGCAGCCCCAGGCCATCCCACCTACGGATTTCAGCGATTCGCGCCAGTTCTTGCGGCGGATCCATTCGGCGACGAACAGGGCCACCAGCGCGGCGATCAAGCCCCCGATAACCGGCAGGACGAAGTTGCCGGCTAATCCGAAAACCAGCGCGGCCGCAATCGAGACCCATGAGGCGCCGCTCTGCCTGGCCTGGGTGCCCATCAAAACATTGTCAATGACCGAGCCGGCCACCATCAGCAAAGAGATAATGGCAAACATGATCCAGCCCAGCGTGCCGAAGCCGGCCGCGATGCCGTAGCCCAAGGCAGCCACCCAGATGATCACCAGACCAGGAACGACCGGGATGACCAGCCCGAACAGGCCGAATAACATGAAGGTCAGGGTGAGTACTTCGATGGAAATTTGCAGCCAGGCAGACATTTTTCCTCCAGAGTTACCAGTTGTCAGGTATCAGTGATCATTTCATTGGAGAGTAACACAGCACTGGTGACTGTTCACTGGTTACTGATCACTGAAACGCCGCCCATCCACGGACGCAGGACTTCCGGTACGCGCACGGACCCGTCGGCCTGCTGACCGTTTTCGAGCACGGCGATCAGCGTGCGCGGCATGCCCAACCCCGATCCGTTCAGCGTGTGGACGAATCGCACCTTGCCGCCGTCGCTGGGCCGGTACTTAATGTTGGCGCGGCGCGCCTGGAAATCGCCGTCGTTCGAGACCGACGAGACCTCCAGCCACTCGTTGCAGCCCGGCGACCAAACCTCGATGTCGTAAGTCATCTGCGCGCCAAAGCCCAGGTCACCGGTACATAATCGTTTAACACGGTAGGTCAGGCCAAGTTCTGCGCATGTCTGTTCGGCATCTGTGCGCAATTTCTCCAGCATCTTATCCGATTCTTCCGGCTTGCAGAAAATGTACATCTCGACCTTATCGAACTGGTGGCCGCGTTTGATGCCGCGCACGTCGCGGCCGGCGCTCATCTTCTCGCGGCGGAAGCAGGGCGTGTAAGCGGTGTAGAAGAAGGGAAGCGACGCCTCGTCCAGGATCTCATCCATGTGCAAGCCGGTAAGCGGCACCTCGGCCGTCGGCACCATCCACAGGTCTTCTTCCACATCGTGGTACAGGTTATCGGCGAACTTAGGCAACTGCCCCGCGCCGAAGAGCGTGGCCGCCTTGACCATGAAGGGCGGATATTTTTCAGTGTAGCCCTGGCGGGTATGCAAATCGAGCATCCAGGAAATCAGAGCGCGTTGCAACCGCGCTCCCGCGCCGCTCAACACGTAGAAGCGCGAACCGGTGATCTTGACGCCGCGCTCGAAGTCGAGGATGCCGAGCGCAGGCCCCAGGTCCCAGTGGGCTTTCGGCCCGAAATCGTATTCCGGCAACTGCCCGACCGTCTTGATCACCACGTTTTCGTTCTCATCCCTGCCAAGGGGCACGCGCGGGTCGGGGATGTTGGGGATGGCGGCGGTCACGGCTTGCAGTTCCTCTTCGACCTTGCGTACTTCCTGGTCGAGGGACGCGATCTTATCGCCCACGGCGCGCATGGCCTCGATCTTGACCTGGCGCTGAGTGGCGTCTTTCATCTGCCCGATCTCCTTCGAGACCGCGTTGCGCTCGGCCTTGAGCGCCTCGACCTCGGTCAGGATCGCCCGGCGCCTTTCATCCAACTCCAGGATGGAATCAACGGGCGAGGCGTCCAATTGGCGGTCTCGCAGAGCCTTGCGGACAAGGTCCGGTTGCTCGCGGATCAGGTTAATATCTAACATGATGCACCTCCAGAGAAACTTCACCACGAAGGCACAAAGGTCACAAAGGAGTCTTTGTGACCTTTGTGCCTTCGTGGCTAACAATTTTTGAACCTATGAATTCTTCCGCCGTGGCGTGACCCAGCTGGCTGATGCCTTCGGCTTTGAGCACCTTCCACAGAGTAAGCAGCAAAATCTTGATGTCTAGCCAAAACGACCAGTGATCCACGTACCATACATCCAGGCGGAATTTGTCCTCCCAAGTCAGGGCGTTGCGCCCGTTGATCTGCGCCCAGCCGGTGATGCCGGGCAGTACGTCGTGCCGGCGCGCCTGCTCCGGTGAATAACGTTCCAGGTATTGCATCAGCAGCGGGCGCGGCCCGACCAGGCTCATCTCGCCACGCAGCACGTTGAAGAGTTCGGGCAGCTCGTCCAGGCTGAGAGTACGGAGAAAACGCCCCAGCGATGTGATTCGCTCAGCGTCCGGCAGCAGGCTGCCGTCCGGGGTGCACCGGTCGTTCATCGTGCGGAATTTGTATACAAAGAAGGGCTGTCCCATGTAACCGGGACGCTTCTGCCGGAACAGGATTGGCATCCCATGAACAATCCAGATGAGCAGCGCAATCACCAGCAAAACCGGCGAGATGACGAGCAGGCCGAGGACGGTCGCCAGCAAGTCGAAGATGCGCTTGGAAGGCGGGATGCCGGAAAACATGCAATCATTCTACCAAATCTTTGCCTATGTGGTAGCCTAAAGGCTACCATTGTGGTATATTTTAAACGGAGGCGCAACATGAACGAGCGAATCCTGATCATCGAAGACGACCCGGCCATCCTCAAGCTGCTGCAACGCGGCCTGGCTTACGAGGGCTACCTGGTGGACATCGCTACCGATGGGCGGAGCGGCCTGAACCTGTCGCGCGACCACCATCCCGACCTGGTCATCCTGGACTGGATGCTGCCAGGCATGGATGGGCTGGAGGTCTGCCGGCGGCTGCGGATTGGCGGCAGCCTGCCCATCCTGATGCTGACTGCCAAGGACACCATCCAGGATCGCGTGCAGGGATTGGACGCCGGCGCGGACGATTACCTGGTCAAGCCGTTCAACCTGGACGAACTTCTGGCGCGTATCCGCGCCCTTCTGCGCCGCACGCAAACCGAGCGCATCCAAATCTATAAGTTCGCAGACCTGACGCTGGACACCGGCTCGCGGCAGGTCTCGCGCGGCGAGCGGCTGGTCCATTTGACCGCCAAGGAATACGAACTGCTTGAGTTGTTCCTGCGCCACCCTCGCCAGGTGCTGAGGCGCGAGGTGATCTTCGATCGCGTGTGGGGCTACGATTTCGGCGGCGAGAGCAACGTGTTGGAAGTTTACATCCGCTACCTGCGGCAAAAACTGGAAGCGGGGGACGAACAGCGCCTGATCCACACCGTGCGCGGCGTAGGATACGTGCTGCGCGAAAATCCATAGTGGTAGCTCTGTGACCTACCATAATGGTAGCAGAGGCTATCATAAATGTCACTGCGCCTACGGCTAACGATCATTTACTCGGCATTGACCGGGGGGATTCTGCTGCTGCTTGGGGTGATCACGACCGCCCTGGTTAGCATCGCCTTGATCAGCCAGACGGACGAGATTCTCGCACAAACCGTCAACCAGATCACGACGAGTATGCACGTTGACCAACGCGGTGGGCCAACGGTATTTCTGCCCCAACTGAACCCCGCAGAGAATGTGTACATCCAGATCTGGGATACGCAGGGCAAGCTGGTATCGGCTTCACCGGGCCTGAGTGGACTCCAGGAGCCGCTCGACCCTGCCGGGCTTCAGGCCGGCAAGGCGATTTACCAGGATGTCTACGTTTCACAAAGCCATCTGCGCACCTTGAGCATGCCGGTCGCGCTCGGTGGCCATCCGTTCGTTGTCGTCCAGGCGGCGACCAGCTTGGCGTTGCTGGATGCGCTGCGCCGCAATCTAGTGGATATCCTAGTCATTACGACGCTCCTCGCCACGCTCCTGGCCGGCCTGGCAAGCTGGTTCGTCGTTGGCCAGGCCCTCGCCCCGCTGAAAACCGTCACGGATACCGCCCTGCAAATCACCCGCGCCGACGACCTTTCGCGGCGCATCCCTTATCACGGTCAGGATAATGACGAAGTAGGGCAATTGATCTACGCCTTCAACGAAACCCTCGAACGCCTGGAAAAACTCTTCGTTGCTCAACAACGCTTCCTGGCGGATGTCAGCCACGAGTTGCGCACACCCCTGACCGCCATCACGGGCAACGCCGACCTGATGCGCCGGATGAAAAGCGTGGACGAGGAATCCCTGACCAGCATCGAGGACGAAGCTGACCGCTTGACGCGACTGGTTGGCGACCTGCTTCTGCTGACCCAGGCTGAATCCGGCAAGCTGCCCCTCGACTTCAAGCCGGTCGAACTGGACACGTTGCTGCTGGACGTTTCCAAAGAAATGCACGTTCTGGCGCGTGACCGGGTGCAGATCAAAGTCACCGAGATAGACCAGATCCAGGTCAACGGCGACCGCGACCGGCTGAAGCAGGTGCTGCTCAATCTGGTCTCTAATGCCATCAATTACACCCCACAAGGTGGGGAGATAATTATCAGCCTGGGCAAGGTGGGGGAGCAGGCTCGGTTGATCGTGCGTGACACTGGGCCGGGTATCCCAGCCGAAGACCTACCCCACATCTTCGAACGCTTCTATCGCGCTGAAAAATCCCGCACCCGTTCGAAGGCCGGCGGGTTTGGGCTGGGGCTTTCGATTGCCCATTGGATCGTCACGCACCACGAAGGCAGGATCGAAGTCAATTCCCAAGAGGGCAAGGGAACGACCTTCTGCATCTGGCTGCCGCTGCTCAAGACAACCGACGAATAATGACTGATAACTGATAACTGGTTACTGATAACTGGTCACTCTCTACTGATCCCCCATCCCCAACCTCTGCCTCGCCTGCTTACACAAGCTGGTTCCCCCCGCTGCCAGCCATTCCTGCAAACGCAGACTTTCGCTTGCACCACTGGTATTATCCGTTGTCACTGCATCTTGATAAATTCCGCTCCCCCAATAAACGTAACGCTGCGTCTCTTCCGCCCAGGTGGATTCGGCGCGCGAGATCACACCAATGCCGCCGTTATATCCCGCCAACGCCAAATGGATGTTTCCTTGCGCGGCCTCCAGCGAGCGCTTGAGGACAGCCATGCCGCGCAGTGCGTTTGTATCCGGATCATAAGGGTTATCCGTCCCATAAAAGTGATAAGGCATAACCTGGAACAGTCCCATCGCGCCGGCGCTTGAGCGCGCCAGGGGGTTGCCGCAGGATTCGATCTGCATCACAGTGGCGAGCAGGTTCGCGTCCAAGCTCGATTCGGTCGCCCAGGATTGGATCGCCCCGGCCCAAAAGCGCACCTCGGGGGTGAACAGGAGCGCCAATGTTGTGACTTTATCATTTTTTTGAAGAGCTGTCGCAATTGGAGCCATTTCAATAAGGGAAACTTCTGTCCATGCTGGAAGTGCTGCCCCAATTTCGCTGGGTATGCTCATCGAGGCTGAGACCGAGGAGGTCTGCGGCGAACCGAGGGAGAGGAGAACCAGGAAAAACCCGACCACTAGCACCGCCAGGGGTGGAAGGACGAATCCAGACAGACAGCCGCCTCTTGTCGAGACGGCTGTCCGTGCGGAAGGAGGGATGTAGTGGCGGTAAGGCATAGCTCCAGATATTGTTGTTTATGAGCGGCGATTGGATTCGCTGTTCTCAGGTTCGCGCATAGCACGGGAATTCATAGAAACGGGGTGATAAGTTGGCTCAGAGCGAGTCGCGATATTCGTTGCGGCTCGCGCCACTTTTGGCGCCGGGCGGTATGCCGAGGTGATCGGGCTGACGACGTTCGGGCGCGGGCGGAGCATTGAAGTCGCTGGTTGGGGAGCAGGGCGAACCTGCGAGCGGACACGATCATCCGCCGAGCTAAAGAGCCGTTCCCCAGCAATCGAGAAGGTGCCGATGATCAAAACGCGGATCAGCCAGACCATGATCGCTACAAAAACCGGCACCACCTTGGTCAACGTGCTGCTGCTGACGACCACGCCAGTAGCCAGACTGCTGTGGTTGACGATGGCAACCGAGACGCCCCACCATGTCAAAATCGCGTTCATCCCGGCCGCCAACAGCCAGGCCCCGAAGAGATACCAGACCTCGGCAGGTTCGTCCCGTCCCTGTTCGGGTGTGAACAGGCGGGCAATCCCGGCGAAGTCAATCCCGCAAAACGCAATCGCAAGGATCGTCGCCCAGCGTAACCCACCAAAGGTCAGGTTACCGAGCACGTCCAGCAAGGCAAACTGGGTGGTGCTGAAATTGAAAATCTCGAAGGCCAGCAGTGCAAAGATAATGATAACTCCCCACGCCAGGCCGCGCCGCAAAGTGACGCCTCTGAGAAGGTTACCGACCCCACGGTTCGAACGAAAAGTGGTTGCGCTCATTTCGACCTCCTTTTGTCGAAAACAGAACATGTGTTCTAAACTATGCCATCATTATAGAACAATTGTTCTCTCTTGTCAATACCCAATTTCTTTGATAAAGTTGGGGGAGACTTCCGAAGTCTTGGAGACTTCGGAAGTCTGAAACGGAGAATGTCTTGCCTTTCGACCTTATCCCCTTCGACGAGCTGACCTACCCCGAGGTCGCCTCCCTGCCCCGCGACCTGCCGCTCGTCCTACCCTTGGGCCTGGGATATGACTATGCGGCTCTGGCAGCGCGCCTCGGCGGCCCGCCCCAGATCGGTCTGCTGCCTGCCATGCCCTTTGGTTGGCAAGGCAGCGGTTTGGATGTGCCGCAGCCTGTGTTCGAAGCTGTACTGCGCAATCTGCTGGGCAACCTGCTCGAAGATGGCTTTGCGCAGGTCTTTGCGCTTGCTCCATCCGATCTCTCTCTTGCTAAGGATATTCCCACATTAAACTTTCCTTCTCACCCGTTACTCGTTTCTTTGCCCTCCGACAAAGACCGCGAAAAAGTCATTCTCATTCCCATCGGCCACACCGAGCAGCATGGCTACCACGCTCCGCTCTCGACCGATACGCTCATCATCGAAGCCATTGCCAAAGGTACAGCGGATGCCGTCCCGGCGCAGGCGGCCTGTTTACCGGTGGCACCGTACGGGATCAGCACGCATCGGCGCTCGTTCCCCGGCACGTTCAATGTCGGCGGGAGGGCGTTCGAGGATTTCTGGCTGGCAGTCGTGGACGCGCTCGTCGGGCGCGGGTTTACGCGCTTTTACCTGCTCTCCGGCCATGGCGGGAGTTGCTCGTTCCTGGTCAACGTGGTCAAGTACGTCGGCGAGCGTTATCCGTACATTTTCTGCGCCACAACCGGACTATACCTCAATGGCCCGAAGGGAGCCGCCGCGCTGGAAGCCAGACGCGAATCGCCCATTGGCGGGATGGGCCACGCCTGCGAACTTGAGACCTCGCTCATCCTGGCTCTGCGCCCAGAACTCATCCACCTCGACCGCGCCGTGGACGAGATGGATTTCGTCGCCACGCCATCCTACTACATGGACTGGATCGAGGGCGGCGCGCTGATCGCCAACCCGCCCTGGGACGACGATACTAAGACCGGCGCATATGGCGCGGGCAGCCTGGGGACGAAAGTGAAGGGAGAATACTGGCTGAAGGTGGCAATCGAGGAGAAAGTGGATCACGTAATGGAGATCCACGAGCAATACCGGCGTCGGCGCGAACGGAGGCCCGCGCCAAAAATATGATTTTGTAGGGGCGGGGACAAGCCCCGCCCCTACGTTGTATAATAACTTCATGACCACACACGAACGCTACGCAAAGCTCTGCAAGGAAGTCAACTTCCACAATTACCGCTATCATGTCCTCGACACGCCGGTCATCAGCGACCTCGAGTTCGACCGGCTGGCGGCCGAACTGCGCCAGATCGAGGCTGACTATCCAGACTGGATCACGCCTGATTCGCCCACCCAGCGCGCCGGCGCGTCGCCCGCCGAGAAATTCGAAAAAGTCCGCCACCCGCGCCCGATCCTCAGCCTGGCCAACGCCTTCGGGGCAGGCGACGCGCGCGCCTGGTACGAGCGCATCCGCAAGCTAGATGACCGGGTGGAAAAAGCAGGGTTTGTCGTCGAGCCGAAGATTGACGGCCTGAGCGTCGTTCTGCATTACCGCGACGGGGTCTTTGTCCAGGGCGCGACGCGTGGGGATGGGGAAATCGGCGAGGATATCACCACCAACCTGCGCACCATCAAGGCGATCCCGCTGCGCGTTCCAGTGAGTAGTGAACAGTCATCGGTGTTCAGTGATCAGTCTTTGAAAGGCTCGCCGCTTTTCAGCGGCACCCAGCCGCCCAAAGCAAACGTGAAGTCCCCGCCGTACTTTGTCGTGCGCGGTGAAGCCTTTATCACCGTCAAAGAATTCGAGAAATTGAACAAGAAGCTTGAAGAGGCCGGAGAAAAAACCTACCTCAATCCGCGCAACACGGCGGCCGGTTCGCTGCGCCAGCTCGACCCGTCCATCACCGCCTCCCGCCCGCTGACACTGCTCGTCTACCAGGTTGTCTATTCCGAGGGCGGGGATGTACCAACCAACCAGTGGGAACTGCTGGAATGGCTCATGGCGCTCGGCTTCCCGGTCACGGACGCGGCGCGCCGCTTCCCGGACCTCGAGTCTGCAATCGCTTACACCGAGACCTGGGCCACGCGCCGCGACGAACTGCCCTACGAAGCCGATGGCATGGTGATCAAGATAGATGACCTGCGCCTCGCCGCGGACCTTGGATTCGTGGGCAAAGACCCGCGCGGGGCTATCGCCTTCAAGTTCCCGGCGCGCGAGGTGACGACCCAATTGCAGGAGATCCGCGTCAACGTTGGGCGAACCGGCGTGCTGACCCCTTACGCAGTGCTTGAGCCGGTAGAGATCGGCGGTGTGGTCGTCGAACGCGCCACCCTGCACAACTTCGATTACATCGCCGAGAAGGATATCCGTCCCGGCGACCGGGTACTGGTCAAGCGCGCCGGCGAGGTCATCCCCTACATCATCGGGCCCGTGGCCGAGGTCCGAACCGGCGCGGAAAAACCCTACGCGCCGCCTGCCGCCTGCCCCGCCTGCGGACAGCCCGTCGAGCACTTCGAGGGCGAGGTGGCCTGGTACTGCGTCAACGCCGCCTGCCCAGCGCAGTTGGTTCGCAACGTGGAACACTTCGTCTCGATAGGCGCGATGGACATCACCGGGCTGGGCATCAAGATTGTCGAAAAACTTATCGAGACCGGCGCGGTCAAAGATGTGGCCGACATTTATACGCTAAAGCGGGAAGATATTCTCGAAGCCGTCACCAAGAAAGACAGGAAGACCAAGTCGGAGCCGCCCGGCAAGATCGCGGACAACCTTCTCGCCGCCATCGAAATCTCCAGGCAGCAGCCTTTGAACCGACTCATTGCTGCGCTCGGCATTCGTGGCGTGGGCGAGGTCTCGGCTGCCGACTTGAGCCGCGCTTTTCCCTCTCTCGACTTGCTCGCCCTGGCATCCGCCGAGGATTTGCAGATGATCGAAGGCATTGGACCTAACATTGCCGGGGCCATCGTGGACTGGTTCAGCCGCAAACGCAACCGTTCTGTGCTGGAAAAGTTGCGCGCCGCAGGCGTTTGGCCTACTTCTGTGGGGACTGCTCCCGCCCCGTCCGGCGGCCCGCTGGCGGGGATGACCTTCGTCGTCACTGGCACGCTGGCCGGGTTCAGCCGCGAGGGTGTCAAGGAATTCATCGAATCCCACGGCGGCAAAGTGACGGACAGTGTCAGCAGGAACACCAGTTATTTGATGCTGGGCGAAGCGCCGGGGTCGAAACTGGAAAAAGCGAAGGCGCTGGGGGTAAAGATCATTGGTGAAAATGAGTTGAGGATGTTATGTGGCAAATAACTTGATTGGTAAACGACAAAGGAGACCGTGATGAGTAAGAACATAAACCAAACTGTTACATTCAAAACCACTCCGCACGAAGTCTACGAGGCACTGATGGATTCAAAGAAACACGCCGCCTTCAGCGGCGGCGCGGCCAAGATCAGCCGCGCGGTCGGCGGTGAGATGATGGCCTACGATGGCTACATCACTGGGAAAAACATCGAACTGGTCCCTGATAAAAAGATCGTCCAGGATTGGCGCGCCGTGGATTGGCCCGAAGGCCATTTCTCGCGCGTGACGTTTGAATTAACCCCAGTACCAGAAGGCACGCGTCTCGATTTCACCCACACCGGAATCCCGGAAGGGGAAGAAGCGAGCTTCGAGCAGGGCTGGATTGACAATTACTGGGAGCCGATGAAGGTGTTTCTTGAAAAGTAACTGCCGCCGGCCACTTGAAATCAAGAGGTTCACATGAAACCCTTGCACCTGTTCTTCGCCCTTGCCCTACTTCTCGCCTCACTCGCCTGTAACTTGTCACCCGCACCCAAATCCGAGATTGACTGCGCCGGCATGCTGGAGGCGCTACATCAGGTGCGAGGCGACATGCCCTTTCCAGAGAATTTCCAGACAGAAAATCCGGCCAAGCAGGGCGGCGAATTCGACTCCAACACCTACTTCCAGGCGCTTACCCATCTCTCGATGCAGCCGGGTTACGCGCTGGATTACGTCTACCACTTCGACGGGATGGGCGGCTACCCCCTGCTCTACCCCCGGCCGGCAGGGCAGGTTCCTTTCCGCACCGAAGCCGACTACGCTGCCAGCGGGGACAGCTCGGATTACCTCGACTATGTCCAGATAGACGACACGGCGGAGGGATACTTCCAGTATGTCGTCCTGGACATCCTTGGTCCCCAGTTCTATCTTTTCTGGCACGCCAACTACAATGATTACCAAATTATATGCAGCCCATCGGATGTGCAGGCTATCGCTTCCAGCCTGGGAGACTTTGGCTGGCCCATGTCACTCCTGACACGACTGCGTACGCTCTTGCTGTGGGAAGTGGCGCCCACCGTCAGCACTGGCGAACAGACCGCCGAGGTCCGGGTGGTCGTCTTCACCAAATGGGGCGGCTTCCTGAGCTTGACATATACCATTGACCTAAAATTCCCGCACAAGATCCTCGATGTCAAAGAAGAGACCCTCGTCCCCTCCGACTGCGGCGTGATGTTCTGAGCCAGGAATGTTCGGGCTTATTCGCTGGCTCGATATCCCACGATCCCTACTCCATAAACATAAAAAAAGCTGTACAAGTCGTAATAGTTCTCCAAAGCTGCCTCATCACTTGCCTTGAGGTCTTTAACCGCATTAACACAGTCCACTCGCAGTGCATCCACGAATTGACCCTGGTATTGAACGGAAGATGTGCCAGCCACCGTACAGTTTCTCTTGGTTTCACTTTCAACCCAGCCGCTATCCAGGTCCTTGTGGGTAACGACAGAATATTCCCATTTCGCCCCGATTTTGAACTGCTCGGCTGAAGGGAAAAATACGCCGTAATAGGACAGCGTAGACATTACCTGCTTGTCCGCGTTGTACAACTTCCACTCGGTCCAGAGGATGCCGTCTGAGCTGCACTCATATATTCTTACGTCAACGCCATCGGTAGAGGTGGTGGTCACCGTAGCGGTAGCGTTGTTCACGTCGCCGCTGATGGATGTCGTTGCGGTTATGATAGAGCCATCTGACCCGGTTTGAGTTTTCGTCCCGGCGCGGCGGGGGTAGTATGGGTTGTCACATGCGGATTCCGGCTGGTAACTGCCCATCTGCGGCAGGCCCGCCGCGCCTGTCTCGGTCGTCGGGGTCTGTGTTTCCACTAAGGGTGTGAAACTTGGATTACATCCGCTTGCGGCAAAGATCGGGATACATGACGCCGCTGCGGAGAGTAGAATGTATTTGATTTTCATACGCCTGTTTGCTCCTGCTTGTCCACGTAACGGTTGAGAATGCGCCCCTTTATATCACCGCAGACCAGGACTTGCAAGCCTGATTGACAGAAACTCCGCCCTGGGCTAAACTTACGCATTACCTTCTCGATAATTCAGGGAGGGTTGGGGGTTGCGATCAGGCTTCACCCGTTCGAAACCCCCTCTCCCCATTTTGTTGAGAGGCTACCTCACGCAAAATTTCTTTAGGAGCAGCCCGTCATGGATTTTTACAATACAGATGATGCCGTCAGCCGGCGCATTCGCGCCATGGGCGACCGTGTAAAGATGCTGCGCGAGAATGACCTGTATTTCTACAACCAGCCGATCAGCGAGCTGCGCGGTGGGGCGCGCGTACTGGTCAACGGGCGCGAGATGGGCATGTTCGCCTCGTACAGCTACCTCGGCCTGATCGGGCACCCGCGCATCAACGCAGCTGCCAAGGCGGCTGTGGACAAGTACGGCACCGGCACGCACGGCGTCCGCACCCTGGCTGGCACGCTCGAGCTGCATTACGAGTTAGAAGAGACGATTGCCGAGTTCAAGCACGCCGAAGCAGCCATCACCTATTCCTCTGGCTACGCCACCAACCTGGCCGTCATCTCGACCCTGATGGGGCGCGGCGACTACGTCATCTCTGACAAGCTCAACCACGCCAGCATCGTGGACGGTTGCCTGATGTCCGGCGCGGAATTCCGCCGCTTCCGCCACAACGAGATGGACGACCTGGAGCACCGCCTTCAGCAGGTGCCGAACGGCGTCGCCAAGCTGGTCGTTGCGGACGCGGTCTTCAGCATGGACGGCGACGTGATTGACTTCCCGCGCATGGTCGAGTTGTGCAAGAAGTACAATGCCTGGCTGATGATTGACGAAGCGCACTCGTTGGGCGTGCTCGGCAAGACCGGGCGCGGCATCGAGGAGCACTTCGACATGTGGGACAGCATTGACATCAAGATGGGCACACTGAGCAAGACCATCCCGTCAGTCGGCGGTTACGTGGCCGGCAAGAAAGAACTCATCCAGTACCTGCGTCATACCAGCCGCGCTTACATCTTCTCCGCCGCCTTACCCCCAGCTCAAGCCGGGGCTGCCAAAGAGGCCTTCAAAGTCATCCTGGACGAACCCTGGCGCATCGAGAAAGTCCGCGCCAACGCCGACCAGTTCATCCAGGGCCTGAAGAAGCGCGGCTTCGACACCCTGCTGACTTCCACCGCCATCGTGCCGGTGCTGTGCGGCACCGACGAGCGCGCCTTCGCCATGACGCGCGAGTCCCAGCATCACGACATTTTCGTCCTGCCGGTCGTTTCCCCCGCCGTGCCGGAGGGTCTCTCGCGGCTGCGCGCCACGGTCACGGCCGCGCACGAGCCGCAGGAGATCGAATACGCCATGGACGTGATGGAGAAGGCCGGCAAGGAAATCGGGATCATTTGACGATCCCAAGGAGAAGAATATGGATGTTCCCGAATCTACCCTTCCCTCCCAAGACGAGCGCATCATGGGCGCGCTGCCACACATTTCAGTACTTATCCCTTACATCGGCATCATCGTCCCCATCATGATCTGGGTCACGCAGAAAGACAAATCCCGTTTTGTCTACCTCCAGGCTTTGCAGGCTGCAGCCTACCAGTTTGCCTTGTTCGTCGCCACCCTCCTGGGCTGGGGCTGCTACATCCTCTCATTCGTCCTATTGATCCACACAATAGCATTAATACAGCCAAGCTCCGAGTGGCCGGTGCTGGCCGTCACGTTCATCCCATTCTGCGTCTTGGGATTGATCGGCTTGGGCTGGCTGTTCTTCCTGATCTACGGCATCGTGGCCGCCATACAGGTCTTCCAGGGCAAAGACTTCCGCTACATCGTCATCGGCGACCAGGTAGAGCGCTTCATGCAGAAGTAATGCCTGCGCTGGTGCTCAAACCCGGACGCGAGAAGTCGCTCTTGCGCCGCCATCCGTGGATTTTTTCCGGCGCGGTGGATCGTGTGGATGGAAACCCCGCGGCAGGGGGGACCGTGGACCTGCTCTCCTCGAAAGGCGATTTCCTGGCCCGCGCCGCCTATAGCCCCCTTTCGCAAATCCGCGCCCGAGTCTGGACCTTCGACCCGTCCGAGACGGTGGACGCGGATTTTTTCCGCCGACGGCTTCACTCGTCACTCGTCACACGTCATACGTTGAACGTCTCCCGTGACACGGACGCATTGCGCCTGGTTCACGCCGAGTCTGACGGCCTGCCCGGCCTGATCGTGGATCGCTACGCCGGCACGCTCGTCATCCAATTCCTTGCGACCGGGGCGGAGTACTGGCGCGAAACCATCGCCGATCTGCTCCTCGAACTGACCGGTTTGAAAGACATCTACGAGCGTTCCGACGCGGATGTGCGCGAACTGGAAGGCTTGCCGCCGCGCGTGGGGTCGTTACGCGGCGCGCTGCACGAAACACGAATCACGATCCACGAAAACGACCTGGAATTCCTCGTCAACATCGCCACCGGCCACAAGACCGGCTTCTACCTTGACCAACGCCAAAACCGGCTGCGCGTGCGCCAGTTGGCGGAAGGCCGCGAGGTTTTGGATTGTTTTTGCTACACTGGCGGGTTCACGGTCAATGCCCTGGCAGGCGGAGCAAAATCCGTGCTATCGGTGGACTCTTCTGCTGAGGCGCTGGCTCTCTGTCGCGAAAATGTTTCCCTCAACGCTCCTCCCTCCACGCTTCACTCTACTTTAGAAGGCGATGTCTTTCAAGTATTACGCAAATTTCGAGACGAAGGCCGTTCGTTTGACATGATCATTCTCGACCCGCCCAAGTTCGCCCCCACGGCGGTCCAGGCTGAGAAGGCGGCACGCGGTTACAAGGACATCAACCTGCTGGCCTTCAAGCTCCTGCGCCCCGGTGGATTCCTGGTCACATTCTCCTGCTCCGGCGGCGTGGACGCGGCCTTGTTCCAGAAGATTGTGGCTGGGGCTGCTCTGGACGCGGGTGTGGAGGCGCAAATCGTGGAATATTTCGCGCAAGGGCCGGATCATCCCGTGGCGTTGAATTTCCCCGAGGGGGCGTATTTGAAGGGGCTGGTCTGTAGGAAGGTTTGATCAAGCCGTTCTTACGATTGCAAAACGTGCAAATCTCGTTTAAGAACAACAACATTCCAGGTTTTTGGCAATCTAATTTTCAGATTGTGCCATTTGGAGATGCTATGGATAAACTCACCTTTACACGTTCGCCAACTGTTACAATTGCGACGATTACATTCGTTAACGTACCGACGATTCTTCAATACGAAGACACGCCTCTCATTCAAGTAGTGAAAGTTCAACCAGCTGGATTCACTATGCAGATACCAATCTATCATCCAGACGGCACGTACCTTGGAAAAGTTGTGGGTTCACGTCCATTTATGACCCGGGATGGCGAAAAGGTGGGCCTTTCTCTCACATAACCTAATAAAATAACGGTGTGCAAGCTTGGTGATCAAGTTCTATTCGAGATTGTGCGGGAGGCGGCTGCGGCGCTCAAGATGCGAGCAGAGTTGTATGCACCGGACGGCTACTTCGTGAAGTGCACTGATGCGCCACAACCTGAACTCTAAGATGCCGCTGGCGGCTCGCTTATAGTATGGGGCGTCACGATGGTCGGCAATCTCTTCCAAGGCTGTCGAATTGGTATCTGGATAAAAAAGGATGGGTCCATAGCTATTTGCTGCTCATGATGCGATCTAACAATAGAGAATCATAAACGACCGAAGAATATTCTCCGGTCGTTTTTTCCCCACTCTGGCATTGGCTGGGGATCTTGGTTAATCTTCTCCTAGCGACAAAATCGAGCGCAGCAGACCGGCAATGAGCACCCCCAGTTTCACGCCCTTGCCGGGTGTGATCGCCAGCGACTGGCCAGTCTGCTCGGCGCGCTTGGTCAGCAGGTAGGCCGCGCCGAGACCAGTCAACGCGCCGAGGGTCGCGCCGATGAGCAGGGTCTTGACTTTCCATGTGTTGTCGGTTTCTGGGGTTTCGATAATGGCATTTTCTTCCATGATTGCATTCCTTTCATCAGTAAGGCGGAATTCTATCCTGCCACCACTTTTCGGCGGGATTGGAATCCTGCCCTATGTCTATTTGAACAGCGATTTCAACGCTGCCCGCGCCTGTTCCAGTAATACAACCGGCTTGACCGCCACATCAGCCCCGCGCTTCACTCCGGCCGTGAACCGTAAAGCGAAGTTTTGGGCCTGGAGGGTGTAGCGCGGCGTGATCTGCGTCAGGCGGGCAACGGCATAGATCATCCCCCCAAGCACAGCCATGCACAACAGCGCAAAGAGCATCAGCGGCGCGACCAGCCAGATGGTGGCAACGTCCGCCCAAAGTCTGGTGTGAACCGCGTCCGCCCGGGCAGTGAAGACCCCAATCACAACGACCAGTAGAGAAACCAACACAATCGGCAATAGTATCTGCCAAAAGCGTTGCCGCTTATGCGCTCGCAGCGTGGGTAATTCAGAATTGGGTGAATCAGGCATGGGTTTATTTTAGCACGAAATAAGGAACTCCTCTCATAACAACATCGGCCATTTTCAAGTATAATATGCCTGACAGTTGGTTGATCATATCGCCGCTCTTTCAACAAAAAAGGCGGCCACGGCTTATAAACGAAAACGGAACTCTTGGAAAATCCTGGGGTACTCCCCTTGCCTTGGAATATTCGGGCAGAATGAATTGAGAAGTCTGGTCCTTTCGAATTTGTTGTACTCTACGTTGATCAGGACAGGCATATCCGTACGAACCGACGACTTCGCGATAACACCCCGATCCTGGTGACTTGACTCGTCGCCGGATTTAATCTTTCCCACGTTCTGCCTCCTGCAGGATGTGGGTGCAGGTACATCCAGGAGCATTTCCACAGCCGTGGCCCCCACAGGCGGCCTGCGGCTGTGTGCGTTTAACCCTCACCCCTGGCTCTTCTCCCGACCCTTCGACTTCGCTCAGGGCAAGCGGGAGAGGGGAGAAAAGATGGATCGAAAAATTTCAGCGATCGAGCCTCAGAAGAAGAACCCCCGGCGGGTGAACGTCTACCTGGACGGAGAATTTGCCTTCGGGTTGTCCAAGCTGGTGGTTGCCTGGCTGAAAGTCGGGCAGACGTTGACCGAGGAGAAAATCGCTTCGCTGCAAGACGAGGATGAGCATGAAGCCGTCTACCAGAAGGCGCTGCACTTCCTGAGCTACCGGCCGCGCTCCACAGCTGAGGTGCGACAAAACCTGAAAAAGCATAACGTGCCGGAGGCGCTGATCGAAACGACCCTGGAACGCCTCCAGCGCAGCGGACTGGTGAACGATGAAGCTTTCGCCCGCACCTGGGTCGAGAACCGCAGCGAGTTCCGGCCGCGCAGCAAATCGGCGCTCAAGATGGAGCTGCGGCGCAAAGGCCTCGACGACGAGATCATCCAGTCGGTGTTAGTTGAAGGTGTGGACGAAGAGAGCCTGGCCTTGCAAGCGGCTCGGAAATACGTCCGCAGGCTCGCGGGTCTGGAACGCTCCGGGTTCCGCGTCAAACTGAGCGGGTTTTTAGCCCGGCGCGGTTTCTCCTATTCCACGATTGCCCCGGTCGTCTCTCAAGTCTGGCAAGAGATGCGCCAGACGGCGGACGGCAGGGAGAAAATTGACAACGAGGAAAATCTATGAATCCGAATCCGATAGATTATTTGATCATGGGCTTGGCCCTGGTTGTGGGCTTGATAGTTGGCTACTTCTTCAACCGCTATCTATCCGAGAAGGCACAGCGGAAGCAGCACGATAAAGCCGAAAAGATCCTCCAGGAAGCCAAAGAGCAGGGACGGATCATCGAAATCCAGGCGCGTGACCGAGCCCTCAAGGCTGCGCAAGCCGCCGAGGTCGAGATCGGCCACCTGCGCTCGGAACTCAACCGCGAGGAGGAGCGTTTGCAGAAGCGCCGCTCCGAGCTGGACCTGCGCGTGGAACGCCTCGAGCAGCGCGACCAAGCGGTGAACAAACGCCAGAGCGCCGTTGACCGCCGTTTCAACGAGATCGAAAATCTGCACAACCAGCAAATGGACGAACTCCAAAAAATCGCCCAGATGAGCACGGACGAGGCGCGCACCATACTGCTCAGCGAGGTCGAGAAAGAATCGCGCAACGACATGGCGCGCATCATCCGCCAGATCGAAGCCGAGGCACGCGAGGAAGGCGAGCGCCGCGCCCGCAAGCTGATCACGGATGCCGTCCAGCGCGTCGCCTCCGACCACGTTGCAGAAGTGACGACCTCGCTCGTCCCGCTGCCGAACGAGGAGATGAAAGGCCGCATCGTCGGCCGTAACGGACGCAACATCCGCGCTTTCGAGCAGGCCGCCGGTGTGGATGTCATCGTGGACGACACGCCCGAGGCGGTGACGATCTCTTGCTTCGACCCGGTGCGGCGCGAGGTGGCCCGCCGCGCCCTCGCCCGCCTGATCCTGGATGGCCGCATCCACCCAGCGCACATCGAAAAGGTGCTGGATGACGAACAGAAAGCCATCGAAAAGACCATCGTGGAGGCCGGCGAAGAAGCCGCCTTCGACGCTGGCGTGCCTGGCCTGCACCCGGAAGTGCTGCGCATGATGGGGCGGTTGAAATTCCGCACCTCCTATGGTCAGAACCAACTAGCCCACGCCGTGGAGGTCGCCAAGCTCTCCGGTATCCTGGCCGCCGAGTTGGGCGCAAACATCGAAATTGCCAAGCAGGGCGGCTTCCTGCACGACCTGGGTAAGGCCATGGATCACAACCAGGAAGGCACGCACGCCATGCTGGGCGCCGAATTTGCCAAGCGCTACGGCGTCAACCCGACCGTAGTAAACGCCATCGCTGCTCATCACCACGAGGCCGAGCAAGATTCGATCGAGGCGGTGATAGCCGAATCCGCAGACGCCATTTCCGGGGCGCGTCCCGGGGCGCGACGTGAAGATCTGGAAGCCTACATTAAGCGCATCCGTGCCTTGGAAGACCTGGCCGCCTCGTTCCCCGGCGTCAACCAGTGTTACGCCATCCAGGCCGGGCGCGAGGTGCGCATCATCGTCGAGCCGGGAGACATTGACGACCTGGCAGCGGCACGCCTGGCGCGCGACATCGCCAAGAAGATCGAGGAGACCATGCACTACCCCGGCCAGATCCGTGTGACGGTGATACGCGAGACGCGGGCGGTGGAGTACGCGAAATAGTCAGGTAGTTGCGTAGTCGAATAGTCAAATAGTCTGGAAATGGGAACCTCCCGCTTGGTGACTGGCGGGAGGTTGCGGTTTTAATTCCGCACATACGGATTCCCCCTCCTCTCCTCCCCCACTGTCGTCTCTAGCCCATGGCCAGAAAGCAAGCAGGTCTCCTCCGGCAATGTATACACCTGCTCACGGATGCTCCTCACCAGCTCTTCCCAATCTCCTCCAGGCAAGTCCGCGCGGCCAACGCCACCCTGGAAGATGAGGTCGCCGCTGAAGAGGGTGTCCGCTTCGACGCAATAGAAGGCGCAATGACCCGGTGTATGCCCCGGCGTATGGCGTACTTCGAAGGTTATGCTACCCAATCGCAAGGTCTGGTTGTGGAAGAGGTCAATCGAGGGCTTCGGCCCCGGTTCGATGCGAAAGCCAAACAGCGCCGCGCCGCCCTGAAATCGCCACAAGTCGAGGTCCAGCCGATGGAGCGCCACAGCCGGCGGAGGCTCCAGACCTGCCGCGATCTCCGCCGCGCCGCCGATGTGGTCGAAGTGGGCGTGGGTGTACCAGAGTTGGCCGATGCCCCAGTTGCTCTTGCGGGCTTCGGCCAGGATGATTTGCCCATCCCAGGCCGGGTCAATGACGGCGGCTTCGCCGGTTTCAGGATCGGCGACCAGGTAGGTGTTGGTCAGCACAGGGCCGAGGGTGAAAGGGACGATTTCTAAAGGCATAGTTATCAGTTTACAGTAATCAGTAATCAGTCATCAGTGGTCGGTGATCTACAATTGATCACTGTTTACTGATTATTGGTTACAGAATCGCGCGGGGCAAAGAGCAGGCTGATCAGGATGGCAACGCCGATCAGCGCCAGGCTGACCGGGTAGACACTGACCGGGTCTCTGGTGTATAGGTATCCGGCCAGCAGCGGAGCCAGGATGGCGGTCAACGAGTTGACGGTCTCGGTGATGCCGTAGGCCAGCCCCATCTGGGCCTGATGGATGAGCGGGCGCACCTGGGCAAAGATCAACATGCGGGCGGCGCGGAAGCCGCCCATCAGGAAATAGCCGACCGCGTACCAGATGGCGTTATCACCCTTCCAGAGCAGCAGAGCGAACAGGGCAACCGCGGCCTGTGCAAGCAGGAACCCCAGCCGGGTACTGAACTGGCCGAGCAGCAGGTTGAGCAGGGCATTCCCCAGGCTGCCTGCTGAGCCGATCCAGCCAATCACGCTCAAGGAGAGGCCGCGCTCGTTTTGCAGGAATTTCGGCGTCAGCGGTTGCGGCAGGTACATGACTGACATCGTCACAAATGTGATAACCAGGAAACCCAGGAAACGTTGGTTGGTGAGCAGCCTGGCAGGAGGCGAATCCGGGTCGTGACCATCGCGCGGCTGGGCGCGCAAAAAGAGCAAGATGACAGTAGAGGCCATAACCACAACAGCAGCCACGAAGTACACTGTCCGCAAGCCAAAGCGGTCGCCGATCCAACCACCGGTGAGCGGGCCGAACACCGAACCCAGGTTGAAGGCAGCCGAGGTCAGGGTCATGGCGCGCGCGGGAGA
>JALHUM010000147.1 GCA_022865905.1 Anaerolineales bacterium
GGAAAGTTTGTCTGCCTTCCAATCTGCCTTTGCGGACTTTGTTCAAATCTCCAAATCTATAAGCGGCTATAGAGCGCCCTTCACTATCTTTGACTCGAAATGTTTCCAACGGAATACCCGATTCACGCACATCGCGGGCGGCTCTGGGCGGATGATTGTAACCATATTGTTTTTCGAGTTGTTCAGTGGTGATAAATCCGTTTTCAAGGATATGCTCAATGACAATGCGAGCGCGTTTGTTTGAAATATTTTCCAGAAGTTGCCTTATCTTCTTGTGTTTGGTTGATCGGGTCATCATGGGAGGCTCATTGTTTAGAATTCGAAAAGTGCAGGCTGATGGACAACATGATTGGCGATTACTTCTATTGGCGTAAGGTGCAATTTTTCAACCAAGTTTTTTGAAAGATACACCGATTCATAAGTTACGTCATCTCTGCCGAGTAATGTCGCTTGTGTAGAACGTCCTGCGTCAACTTCCAGATGATACATTCCTAATTCATCAGGCAAAATTTCCCCATACGATTTTTTACCTGTACGTCCGTCATAGCTAAGGATAAAAGGCACATCTTTTTTATTTATTTTTTTTAATTCTTGCATGAACTCATCAAAATTAATTCCGCTAAAGTAGCGTGGGTCGCCTGTGGCGCATACGCCTTGATAGGGCGGATCCATATAAACCAAATCTTTAGATGTTGCGATAGCCAAGATTTCTTTGTAATCTGTGCTAGTCAAGTTTGTTTTGTTACGCAAAAGACTAGAAACCGCTAAAATATCATCTTTCATTTGTTGCGGATTGCGTCCCAATCTGCGATTATCAGGGCTTTGATTAAAATCGCCGTTTGCGTTGTATCTTACAGACGCTTTGACACATCGGGCGAGCAAATAGAGCAAATAATCAGGGCGTTTGGTCTTATTAAAGTTATCGCGGACTATATCGTAATACTTCCGCTCGTTTCCTTGTTGTTCCGACCAAAGATTTTCATACTGCGCGGCAATTTCATTGGGATGATAGATAATTTCGTTCCAGAGCGTGATTAAAGGCTGATTGACATCATTCAAATGAAAACGAGACGCTTTTCCATATGCCGCCGCCGCAATCGAAATTGCCGCCGAACCTGAAAAAGGCTCAAAAAGCGTTCCGATTTCGAGTGGAAAAAACGGCAAGATGTATTTTGACAAATTGCGTTTACTGCCCTGATAGGGAATTGGATGTGGAACTTTCATTTTGGTCACTCCGCTCTTATTTTACTCTATCTCCCTTGACTCAGTTTGCGGAAGGGGTGGCTAACGGTTTGGCTTCGCGACATCGTCCCTCGCGAAGCACTCCCGCGAAGTACCCACCGAAGGTCCCCGCCGAAGGTCCCCCCCGAAGGTCCCCGTAGGGGGCAGGGGGCAGGGTGAAGGGTGAAGGGGGCGGAGCGCAGGGGGCAGCCACTGCCTGCCCCGGTTCTATCGGGGGAGCCAGTGTTAGGCGGCACAAGTTACATGTCAATATCTTTATTTCTCCATGGCTGAACTTGAGCGTCGAGGTCGTTAATGGTCATGCCTAGATTATTAATAATTGGAGTAGTCAAATCACGTAAAGCCTTGGTTGTTTGAATGAATTGATTCATTGCTGAGCGCAATTCGTCGATGAGCTCACTACGGGTCTTATTGTCTGAGAAAAAGTGGTGGAAAAGATGATTGCGGGTGCGAACCGCTTCTTGTAGTTGATTTTCCAAAATAGGGTCGAACTCCACAACTTGTTTTGCACGAGCCAGAAGTTGACCCAAAGTGTGTTTCTTGATACTCTCAAATGGATTCTCGCCAAGGTTGGTAAACATTTCTTTCTGATGTTCCACCATGAATACCCCGATGGTAAGCTGAGCAAGAGCAGTTTCAAACATTTGCGCTGACCTCGCAGCGATTCCAAACCATGTAAGTAACTCGGTCTCATCAAGGATTAAAGACCTATCATTCTGTCCCGGGTCGTGTTGCTTGTGCAGGTTTTTAGACATTTGATTACGTTTTTCGAGCCGCCTAACTGATTGGCTCAGCGGCAGTGGTGGAACCGCGAGACTCTTTCTTGATTATCGCACCTTTCTTGAAAAATGCACCCGATTCCGAGCGGCGTCGCGTAGCATCCCCGGAGCGCAGCGTAGGGGGCTGCCTGCCCCGGTTCTATCGGGGGAGCCGGTGTTAGCTGGCCTTTTGCTCAATGATTAGGGACCATGCATGCAGAAAATATTGACCTTTTGCTTTCACATCTGCACGTGAAATTACTGTGCGAGTCTTGTATTTATGAATAAACTGGGCTAATTCGTTAGCTGGAATTATCCAGGCAGAGGGTGGCGAAAGAGGATCAGTTATCTTACCCTCAAAACTCACTAGCACATAGAAGTGTTGAGTGTTTTGTAACAAACGAATATTATCCGCTGGCCAATCGTAACGCCCCGCAAGCCCCTTTACATCGATTGTGGTTATTGTCCTGTTCTCATTAGCCACAATAATGTCAACAGCCTTCTTGTTACCAAGAGTGAGTGCTGCATCTGCACCGAGACGATGAAGCATTGAGAGCACAAAAAACTCAGCAGCAAGATTTGTATTGTATGGTGTCATCGATTCATCTCTTGATTCAATTGATATTCTACATATAGCTAGTAGCCAGCACAACGGTTTGGCTCACCTGCTACCTTTTTTGGCAAGGCGAAAAACCCTAAAAACAACTTTTCTGGCATAGTGCCAAAGCATACCCACGCCGAAGGAGGTCATGTAGAGGCGTTGTTAGGCTGCTTTATTCAATCCAAATGTGAAGTTGATCGCTATACTGGAGCATTTTGTCTGCTATTTTGCCACCGACAAATTCGAAATAGTTTACACCTTCCTCCCCGCAGAAGTACTTGTGACTCTCGATAAACTTCCCACCAGAAATACTTCGATGCAATAACGGGATGATATTGGTTTTGTTAGGATCGAATTTTCCAATACGGTAGCGAAATTCGTCGCCAAGTCTTCTAGCGCCCCAGTAGCCATATTTTCGTCTTTCCTGTTCGCCAATTGCACGGCGCACAAATTCATAGGTGAAAGCGCCGAAACAAAAGAGCATAATGGGCTTGTGGGTTTTGATTAGACTTTCCAAGCCGGATATCTCGGTTTCAGCTGATTTACTCCACTGGTTGCTTGTTTGTGCTGGTTTTTTGGTGGGGTCATCTACAGCATTGCGAATATAGATGGTCGAAGTGTCAACTCGCATTCTTGACGCGCGGTAAACTTTGTCTTGAATCACGTCGAGTAAAGCCGTCCAGATGTTGTGTCGGATTGGGTGACGCGGATCAAGCGGTGTCTTCAAGAAGGATTGCCATTGAGGTGGATTAGAATCCCCGATCAACCATAAAGGAAAATGCCGATTCCCTACTTCTCTTTCCATCATATGAGTTACTCTCCCTGTGCTTATCGGACAATATATGTGTTGTGAAGCAGCCTAACGGTTTGGCTTCGCGAAGCACCTCCGGAAGGGGCTGCTCCAGCGGCGTGCTCTCCCTCTCCATTTTCGAAGAAAATGGGGAGGGTGGCCCACAAGGCCGGGTGGGGCTCTCCCCCCTATTATCGCGCATTTCTGGCAAAACGCCTCTGCGCGCGAGCGGCAGATCCGCTGTCCGCTGGAATCTACCCGGATGGCGAGCCATCCTTCAAGCCGCATGAAACAACGGAAAAAGCTGTTTCTTAGCAGCCGGTGTCAGGCAGTGCTTCAATTCCCCGCCATCTCTTTGTGACTCAATGAATGCTAGAATGGTATTTCCTGTGATGGGGGGAATAGATCAACGAGGTATGTAATGTATGAGGCAACTAAGCTTAATACTAGCTCCGCATCCACTGGCGACACACGATTGCCTTGGATGGAAGCGTGGGCAACTCCTTGGGCGCTGCCTCGATAGCCATGGAGCTTGATCATTGCCTCCCCAATCGGAGACGGTATTTGATCGGATCCGTTTCCTTCCAACTGCCTAATCGCCTTCTCGAAGTCCCTGGATGCACTTTTCGACGTAAGGATTTCAATACAGGCCTCCAATGCGCAGAGGGCTTCCTTGACACAATTTTCTATGTCTTGTTTGGGACGCGTGTCGTAGAACCTTTTTGCCTTATTGTAATGATCCTTGACCTTCTCCAATCTGGTATCAACTAAAACGGCGCCAACTCGTTCAAAGGCTTTCTGAGTCTGTGCTCTTCCCCTTCGATGAAATTGGCCATCTGAGAAATGGAAGGCTAGGTTTTCCTCCTCGAGGATAAGGTTCAGTTCATCGGTATAGTATTTCCGCACACTTGCGAGACCCTCCTCCCAATCCTCAAACTCAACCACGATACTTCTGAGCAGCTTCGAGTAAACACGTTCACAAAAGGAGTAGACCTGATGCCAGCTCAATTTGAAGATGCGAGTTGATACCTGATTGAGGAATCCCTTCTCCGATTTCCCTTCCAAATCTTCTCTCGTGATTCTGCCCATCCGATTGAGCTCACGGATAACCTCTTCTGATTTGACTAAGTAGCCCTTATCATCAAGGTCTGAGAGCAAGTAGCTTAATGCCGTTCTCGCCGTGGATGGGAAATCATTGTCGATCATTTTGCCGGGATTCTTCCCTAGCCTTTGAGAAAACGAGGAAGTGGCCATTTCACTTAGTTCCGTGCCAAAGCTATGCAGAGAAACTGCCTAACGGAATGGCTTAACGGCAGCGGCGGGCTCTCCTAGGTAGGAATTTGAACTTCATACCACCCGAACCTCCACTTTCATTATAGAATCATTTCGATTAAAGTCAAGTGGCAATCAAGAAAACCCCCTTCTGCGCGCAAGATGCCTTACCCCAAACCGACTCACCTGGCTGCCTGCCCGCACCCAGTTCTTCCGGGTGTCCCTCTTGCCTCTTGCAATACTAGTACATTTGTGCTATAATACTTACAGGCACGGGACGGCTGTTCATCTTGTGCCTTTTTTTGTTACCTGATTTATCCGCACTCTTATTCAGAAAGCGAGTCATGATGGCATTGCCCTTTGGATTACCTCTCCTCATCGCACGCACACCGTTTGTTTCACCGAAGCCGGGAATATTTAAACACAAGCGCGTATTCCAATCCGGCAAGCAGGGCGTCCGCTTGCATGGCATCTTTTCCTCTCGCCATTTGCACCTTTTGACACACCCCATATTTGTTCCTCCTTTGTTCCTCTAGGTTTAATAAATAAATAATGATCCCTGCCCTTTTCTCCCTCTATGTCAGCAGCTTGATTCCTTCCGTAAATACCACAATCACAAGCCCGCCTCCTCCCATTCTTGCCTTGAGCGTTCACTTGTGCAGCTTACTTTGAAAGGACGCCTGAAGATATTCATTCCTCAGATTCAATGGTTCATCGCGAGACCGGACTCGTCTATACCCATTCTATAAAATTGACATCCCCGCTCAACTAAAGTAAACTGCCTGCAATGGATATTGACCTCGAACTCTACCGCCGCGAGCTGCACATCTCCTCCCAGCCGCTGGTGCGCCTCTCGGTGATTGACATCTCGCCGGACAGGCCGCAGCGCACGCTGGTCTTTTTACACGGCTTCGGGGGACACGCGACCCAGTGGATGTACCAGTTGCAGAAGTTCGCGCTGGAGAACCGCGTCATCGCCTTCGACCTGCGCGGCCACGGACAATCCGACAAGCCCCCTAGCAAATACAACATGGCGCAGATCCTCGATGACCTGCGCGTGGCGCTCAACGTGCTGGGGGTAAATGACAAGATCGTGCTGCTGGGTCACTCCTTCGGTGGCTCGGTGGCGGCCGAGTTTGCCGCCAGGTGGCCGGAACGCGTCGAACGCCTGGTGCTGATCGCCACGGCCACCACGTATAAATTGAACCCTCTTTACCGCTTCCTCTTGCATCTGCCACTCTGGTTTCTGAAATTAGTCGAGCCTTTCACGCGCGCCTGGCTGTGGGCGCCGCCCCACGTGCTCAAACCCTGGTACTTCAACACGCTTGTCCATTGGAACGGTAGAGATCTGTTCCAAAACCTGCACGTGCCGACCCTGGTCATCCGCGGCCACCGCGACATCGTCTTCGAGCGCCCGATGTTCGAAGAGGTGACGCGCCTCATTCCTGGCGCCCAGGAGGCTGATATCAGCGCCTCCGGCCACATGGTCATGCTCGAACGCCGCGAAGCCGTGGACCGCCTCATCGAGCGTTTCCTGGCCGGTGAGACTCAGAAATCCTGGCGCGAGGCCGCCTCGGTCACGACCGGCGCAGGCCGCGACGCCCTGCGCCGCGAGCGTCCCTGGCTGGCGCATTACGAGGCGGGTGTGCCTTACACCATCGGCATCCCGCGCGTGCCGGTCCATCACTTGCTGCGTTCCGCTGTGCGCCGCTTCCCCCGCAATACGGCGATAGTCTTCGAGGGCAGCCGCATGACCTATCGCCGGCTGAACCGCGAGGTCAACCGCTTTGCCAATGCCCTGCTCGGCCTGGGATTGGACAAAGGCGCCCGCGTGGTGTTGCTGCTGCCCAATGTCCCGCAAATGGTGGTCGGATTTTACGGCACGCTCAAGGCCGGCGCGGTGGCCGTCTTCATCCCGCCCATGACCGACCCGGAGGAACTCGTCCGCCAGGTGCGCGAGAGCGAGGCTAACCTGTTGGTCACGCTGACCGCCTGGGCTGGCCTGGCGCGCCAGGTGCAGGCGAAAACGAACCTGCCTCACATTGTCCTGACTGACGGCGCGGATTACCTCTCCCTGCCCAAGCGGATGATCTCACGCTGGCGCAACCGCGGGCTGACCGTCAACGGCGCGCTTCGCTGGAGGCGCTGGCTGGCAGGCCAAAGTCCGCGCTCGCCGGCGGTTGCTGTCTCCCCGGACGATCTGGCAGTCATCCAATATACCGGCGGCACCACCGCCGAGGCGAAAGGCGTCATGCTGACCCACCGCAACCTGGTCGCCAACACGCTGCAAACGCGCCAGTGGATGCCGGATGCCCGCGAGGGCCACGAGCGCGCCCTTTCGGTTCTGCCGTTCTCGCACATCTACGGCCTGACGACTGCCCTCAACGTGCCGGTCGCCTTTGGCGCGATGCTGGTTCTCAAGCCGCAGTTCCAGGTGCTGGATATCCTGAAAGCCGTCAAGCGTTACCGCCCGACCATCTTCCCTGGCGTGCCGAACATGTACGTCGCCATTAACAACTTTCGCGGCGTGCGCAGGTACGGTGTTGGCTCGATAAAGGCCTGCATTAGCGGCTCTGCGCCGCTGCCAGTGGAGGTGCAGGAGGCTTTCGAAAAGCTGACGCGCGGGCGGCTGGTGGAAGGCTACGGCCTGACCGAGGCCTCGCCGGTCACTCATGCCAATCCGCTGGACGGGATGCGCAAGGTGGGCAGCATCGGCATCCCGCTGCCATCCACCGAAGCCTGCGTCGTGGACCTGGTGCGGGGTCGCAAGGAAGTGCCCGCCGGGCAGATCGGCGAGCTGGCGGTGCGCGGGCCGCAGGTTATGCTCGGCTACTGGAAGGACACTGAGGCCACCGCCCGCGCCCTGACCGACGACGGCTGGCTGTTGACCGGCGACGTGGCCCAGATGGACGCGGATGGCTACTTCCGCATCATCGCCCGCAAAGCCGAGATGTGGTACCCGACCAGGCCGGGCAAGCCGGCCTTCCCGCGCGACGTGGAAGAGGTGCTCTACGAGGTGCCGCAGGTCAAGGAAGCCGCCGTGGTCGCCATTGCTGGGCAGCCGATTGCCTTCGTCATCGCCCAGCGCGAGCACCCGACTGCCGAGTCGCTGGTCGCCTACTGTCAGCGCCGCCTGCCGCCTGAGCTGGTGCCGCGCCTGGTCATCTTCGCGGATGACTTCCCGCGCACCTTTATCGGCAAGGTGCTGCGCCGTGAGCTGGCGAAACGATACGAGCAATCCCATGCAGGTTGAAGTCTATGTGAATCGCGAGCGAAGCGAGCGTCGCGAGGGGGGCGGCGATTTCATTGACTACTCCGCCTTCTCTGCTCCTTCGGTGGTGAATTACACCTGCCAGGGAGAGGGCGCGCCCGTCGTCATGATCCACGGGCTGGCGGCCTCGCTGCATGACTGGGATTTTCTCACCCCGCCGCTGGTCAATTCCGGCTACCAGGCCTGCGCCCTCGACCTGCTCGGCCATGGCGAGAGCGACCATCCGCCGCGCATCGAAGATTACACCGCTGAAAACGTTTTCCTCCACATGGCCGCCTGGGTGGAGGCGCTCGGCCTGCGTGAACCGGCGGTGCTGGTCGGCCATTCGCTGGGTGGCTACCTGGCTCTCGATTACGCATTGCGTTTTCCGGATCACGTTCGCCTCCTGATCCTGGTCAATCCCTTCTACTCGACGCGGCAGCTTTCGGCCTTCCTGCAGCTCATCTTCCATCGCCAGTTGCTGAATACTTCGCTCATCGAACGTACCCCATACTGGTTGTTTCGCCTCGCGATTGACGTGACAAGCCTGCATTTTGGCGGCGGCGGGGATGGGATCCATTCTTTGCCGGAGGTTGTGCGCATCCAGACCGCCTTGGATTACAAGCGCGCTGACCCTGGCATCTACAACGTCCCGCGCACGATGCGCGACCTGACCTCGGACCTGCCGCGCGTTTCCGCGCCGACCCTGGTCATCTGGGGGCCGCGCGACCAGACCCTGGCCCCGGCCTCCTTCCCCGAACTGGTGCGCCTCCTGCCGAATGCGCGTGGCGAGACTCTTATCCCCTGCGGGCATGTACCGCACCAGTGCCATGCTGATAAATTTAACCGTCTGGTGATGGATTTTCTTGCGGATTTGTAACCCGGAGTGCGGTGACTCTGTCGCCGAAATTGAGGCAACCCGGCGTCGGAGACGCCGGACTCCTTCACGGGAAATTTTAAGATAAATTACCCCTTAATTCCCTTGCCTTGACCTGGCAAGTATGCTAAAATAACTCCCGTCTCCCC
>JALHUM010000148.1 GCA_022865905.1 Anaerolineales bacterium
ACGATAGCGTGCAAGCGCCTCAGTGACATTGTCCGTAGGGACTTCGATGATATGCATCCGCAGCACCGGCACCGACGAGACCTCGGAGCCGCCGTTCCGGCCAATGACCTGTTGCTGCTCATCCAGGCTGAGGCCCGCAACCAGGCGCACGATGATCGAAGAAATACTAGCTGCTGGGACGGGTGTACTGGTTGGGATGTCCGTCACCACCGGAGGATCGGTCGGCGTGGGAACATCAGGAAGTCGGGTGAAACCCACACCTGCGAATGTCCCGCCCTGCGACACGCCCGAGGTCAGGCCGGTCGCCGTATAGGTATACTCGCCCACTGCGGACTCGTCCGCAGCAAGCGTCACCTGGCATGACCATGCGCCAGTGTCATCAACGCTGGCATCGCATGAAGCGGAATAGTCGTTAGGACCGATGACGTCAACATGGACCGTTTCGCCGGGCAGGTAACCCGCACCATCGCTATTATCACCCTGGATGGTAACAACGCTGCCTGGTCCATATCCCGATTTATCGCTCCAGACAGAGGCCAGGGCGTTAAACGGCGAAAGCAGCAACGCAATCACAAGCGCTGCCGTCAAACCAATTGCCAGTTTGCGTTTCATAAAAAGATTCCTCTCCAGAATCCTCAAAAAAATTCATCTTCGTCATTTTTGACAGATGGATTATTTCTTCTCAGGTTCACCTCTAAAAAGCATTCTCCGTGCCAATTTGTGAAACAAAAATAAAGAAAAACCGACCGCAACTCATGCAAAGAGTGCCGGGCCGGTTTCGCTATTGGCTCGCCAGTTGCTTACGCTCGTGATTTATAACGCAGAGCAAGCGACCTGATCAACGCAACTGGGTCATCGCCTCCCCTTCGTCAATCCTCACTCTCATTATACAACAAAGCAAACGGCCTTACAACTACGAATTTCATAAGAGTACGTAACAAAAGCGGTTGGTGAGTTTACGCGTCCCACTTCACGCCTCATTTTATCTCCGCCTATTGAAACCGCAGCTGTTTGCGAGAAGTTGCGCATTAATTCAAAGGAGTCTCGCCAGTCCCGCCGCTGCCGTCCTGCCCCCCGCCGAAGGTCCCCGCAGTACCCCGTAGGGGTACGAAGGGGGCAGGGGGGTGAGCCAAAATAGTTGTTCGGCTGCACACACTCTCAACCTTGCAAAAATAGAACTTTTGTGCTATAATTGTAAAAGAAGTCAAAAGGAGTCTGCCAGGCAGCTCAACCGGGTATTGGCATGACTCTCTTATAAAACCAATCGCTCACCCCTCCCGTTCATCCCGCCTCCATTGCTATTTGTTCCTCCTTTGTTCCTCGATAATATTTTACTCAAAAATCCTATGAACCTCACCGACGAACAATGGCGCTTGATTGAGCCGATCCTTCCCCTGCCCTCTCCATCCGACCGCGGCTGCCCTCCCCTTCGCTAACCTCCGGGGATGCTTCGCGACGCCGCTCGGAAACCAGCGCGTTTTGCCACACCCGAAGAGCTGGCCGACTTCTTTGTGTTCCTCTGCTCGCCGCGCGCCAGCTATTGTGTCGGCTCTACTTACTATGTGGACGGCGGCTGGCTGAGCGTGGTTGCCTGACCCCTCTGTAAACCTAATCCTAAACAAAAGGAAACTCGCCATGAAACAAGCGACAATGACTGCGCCGGGGCAAATTGATGTGCATGAGGCGGCCGTGCCAACGCCGGGGACAGGCGAGGTGTTGTTGCGCATCCAGCGCATCGGCGTGTGCGGCTCCGATGTCCATGTCTATCACGGCAAGCACCCCCTCACGAGTTATCCGGTGGTCCAAGGGCACGAGTTTTCGGCCGTGCTCGAAGCGGTGGGGCCAGGCGTGGTGGGTCTGACGCCCGGCGCCAAGGTCACTTCGATGCCGCAGATTGTCTGCGGCGAGTGCGCCCCTTGCCGCCGAGGCGACTATCACATCTGCGACAAGCTCAAAGTGCAGGGCTTTCAGGCTCCGGGCTGCGCACAGGAGCTGTGGGTCACGTCGGCGGATACGATTTTGCCGCTGCCCGAGACGTTCACATTCGAGCAGGGGGCGCTAGTGGAGCCGACCTCGGTCGCCGTCCATGCGGTAGCACGGGCAGGCCAGCTTGTCGGGCGGCGCGTGGCCGTGTTGGGGGCCTGGCCCATCGGCAACCTGGTAGCGCAAACCGCCCGCTGCGCCGGCGCGCAAGTCCTCATCACCGACTTGAGCGACTATCGACTCGACATTGCGCTCCAGTGTGGCCTTGAGGCAATCTCGAACGCCAAAGTGGAAACACTCGCCCAAGCCTCGGAGCGCGTCTTCGGGAAAAACGGTTTTGACGTGGCCTTCGAATGCGTGGGGGTCGAAGCAACGATCACGGCCTTGATCGACTCTATCCAAAAAGGCGGCACCATCATCATTGTAGGCGTGTTCGGTGACAAGCCGCGCATTAACCTGGCCCTTGTGCAAGACCGGGAGTTGAACCTTCGCGGCACGCTGATGTACCAGCGCCAGGACTACAAGCGGGCCGTCGAGCTGATTGCCTCGGACGGCATCATCACCGAGCCGCTGGTGTCGAAGCACTTTTCGATGGATAATTACATCGAGGCCTATCGCTTCATCGATAAGTTTGGCGACAGGAGCATGAAGGTCGTCATCGACGTGGCGTGAGGCCAAAAGCCGCGCTTCGTGATGCTCCCCCCGGACGGCGTGGGTACGCTGCGGCACTCTGCAAAGTTTCGTGCTACGATGAGTCTGTAGTCCTGCAATCCCAGCGGCAGGTGCCCCCTTTGCACCCTCCGGGTATGCTGCGCGAGGGATGCTTCGCGAAGCCAAACCGTTATCTCTGTTCACCAAAAAGGAGGATGAAATGTTCAAATCTGGTCTGATCGTAGGGATCGTTGCTTTGCTGCTCGCCATTGGCGCAGCGCTTCTCAGCCCGCTGTGTGTCCCGTGCCTGACCCTCTTGCTGGGTCTGGGGGCAGGCTACCTGGCTGGCGTATTCGACAAACCGTTCGACAATCGCGGTTCAGCCAGGTTTGGCGCTTTCGCCGGCGCGATCGGCGGGATCGGCGCGCTCGTCGGGCAGGGCGTAGGCGCGGTCATCAACAGCCAGTTGGTGGGACCAGGGGAAGCCATGATACTCATTCGCCAACTGGGAATACAATTGCCATTGGGCACCACCCCGGCTGACATTACAACGGGTTATTGGGGCACCATTATTGGGAGCACGTGCTGCCTGGGCTTGTTCGATGTCGCGCTGATGGCTGGCCTGGGTGCACTGGGCGGCCTGCTTTGGTGGCAAATGAGCGGCATCAAGCGAACCGTCTCCACGCCCCCGAACTATGAGGGTACACCCCCGAACTACGGGGGTACACCCCCAACAGAATAGAGGCAGGTAATGGCAAGAAGGAAGAAGAACAACAGAAAGAAGAGGCCGATTGCCGTCACCGTCATTGCGGCGGCGATTGTGGCGCTTTTCCTGATCCGCCTGTATCAGGTCTTCGAGCCTTTGATCCGGCAGCAGGTCTTCCAGAACGTGGTTGCGGGTCCGCTCTTCGACGGCTGGAGGTTGACGGATCTAGGCAGGGCGCTGCTCTCCAGCGTCACATATTTTGTGCTTTCGGCAACGGGCATCGCCGTCCTGATCGGCTTCCTGCGCCTGCGCCGCTGGAGCTGGGTGCTGCTGATGTCGTGGACAGGGATTTCGCTTGCCATCACCCTGGTCAATTATTTCTACGCGCAGCGCCTGCTCGGCGCGCAGCCCCTGCTCGGCGCGCAGCCCCTGCTCGGCGCGCAGCGCCTACTCGGCAGCCAGCCCAACTACGCGGTGATGGCATCCAACGTGATCATCGCTTTTGCGCTCAATATGACCGAAGTGCAGCGGATTTTCGGGATAAGGAGGGATGAAAGTGTACCGAGCCTCTGATCGTCCTGCTGCTCCCGCGACCGCTTCTGACCTGGAACTACTGCGCCAGTTCGAGCCGGTGGCGTACTTTACGAATGGCGAGCCGTTCTACCCTACCGACGTTGATCACTATGTCCGGGATTGCAGCCTGTGGGAACACTATCCCGACGAACACGAGAAACTCCTGGTCAAGCAGGGTGAACTCACGCTGGAAAAACTGGTCGAACCTCGCCCGGCCGCTTTCGGGACGGTCCGCTTCCTGCGCTTTATCGAGAACCTCAGCCTGACTGAATCCGCCCAGGTGCTGGCCGACCAGGCCCGCCTGCGGCTCAAGCTGCGCAACTATTTCCATGCCGGGATAGGACGCTTGGCGCGCGGCGGTTTCCTGCCGCGGTTGGTGGATGGCCTGTTCTCCCTCTCGTTCCTTTTGCGCGGCCGGGTCTCCGCCGCCACTGCTGCTGCAGCAGAACTCGACTACTACGAGATGTTCAAAGAAGAGCCGAAATATGTCTACTATGGCCGCGTCACCCGGCAAAATGGCTGGACGATACTCCAATACTGGTTCTTCTTCTGTTTCAACAACTGGCGTTCCGGATTTCACGGCGTCAACAACCACGAATCAGACTGGGAGATGATCACCATCTACCTTTACGAGAATGGCGGGCAGCTCATCCCGGAGTGGGTCGCCTACGCCTCGCACGATTTCAAGGGCGATGACTTGCGTCGCCGCTGGGACGACCACGGCGAATTACAAATAAATGACGAGTGCCACCCCGTGATCTACGCCGGAGCCGGGTCTCATGCCTCCTATTTCCGTCCCGGCGAATACCAGGCGGAATTCAACCTGCCCTTGCCGAGCTGGTTCTCGGGTCTGGTGCGGACCTGGAACAAGTTCTGGACGGAGACGCTGGGCCAGCCGGCCGGGAATCCGTTCCGTATCCCGTTCGTGGACTTTGCGCGCGGGGATGGGCTTCGCATCGGGCCTGGAGCACCCCAATCCTGGTCGCCGGTGGTGATAGACGAGTCCACCGCGTGGGTGAGTCAGTACCGGGGTTTGTGGGGGCTTTTCGCCCGCGATCCAATTTCAGGGGAAAATGCTCCGGCCGGGCCAATGTACAACCGGGATGGCACGCCGCGCAGCTCGTGGTACGATCCGCTCGGCTTCGCCGGTTTGGATAAAGTCCCACCGCCTCCGCAAGCGCTGGAACTGCTCAGGAGCAATTGTGATAAAGTCGTCCACCGCCAGGAAGAATTGGAGCAACTGATTTCGGAAAAAGCCGGGGAGTTGCAATCCCTGGGCATCGAGATGAAAGGGATGGAAGGCAATCCGCACCTGGCAAAGCAGCACGCTGCCTTGGAAAAGACGATCTCGGCTTTTGCCGCTGAAGTCAGGGGTCTGCGCCGCGAGCGTTCGGAGAATACGGCGCTGCTCCAGGGGTTGGCCCAGCAACGGGAACGGCTGAATGCAGGCGAACAGGATGATCCGCGCGCTCACATCCGCCACC
>JALHUM010000021.1 GCA_022865905.1 Anaerolineales bacterium
AAAATCCATACTAATAACAATGACCGCCTTCGCTTCATAAATAGGTGGGCGAAGGCAGTGATAAATCCACCCTCCTATCCCTCCCAATACGGTAAGGAGCACGATGATCCACCAGCGTGCAAAGGTGCGCTTGGCAGCTTCAAGGGGAATAAATTCTTGTTGATTATTCATTTCGATAGAGACATCAGGATTGTGAGGTCCAACGCCCTAGAAGGATAAGGGCCACGAGGCCTGCACACAATACTACCCCAAAAATTATGATTGCTAACCAGGGTGTCAGGGACAACGCTATGAATGCCAGGAGGCTAAGAGCCAGGGAGCCTAGGTGAATTGTCACTACAGCCCGATTAGGGTCTACACCCAGGGCAACCAGGCGGTGGTAAGTATGGGAGGTGTCTGCTGAAAAAATGGACTTATGACGGCGCAGACGGGAAATTACTACCAGGGTCGTGTCAAAGATAGGGATACCTAGCACCATAATCGGGACGAACCAGGATGAACCCTGCGGAAGGTTTTCAGGCGTATAGATCATTGCAACTGCTGCTAAAATAAATCCTAGTGTTTGAGTACCAGCGTCACCGAGGAAAAGACGAGCGGGGGAAACGTTAAAAAAATACAGGCCGATACATATCCCCAGACAAACTGCACTGAAATTCGCCAAGGATATTTGCTGGGCAACTAGCGCCATTCCCATGAAGAAAGCGAAAGCGATCCCCCCTATTCCAATGGCCAGTCCATCCATACTGTCTACCAGGTTGAATGCATTGGTGATCCCCACAAACCAGAAGATAGTCACCCCCCAGTTTAGAACAGTAATCATTTTATCGCTTAGAAAAGGAATGGATAAACCGCCAAGAAAACGGACTGAGACATCTGAAGCAATCAGTAAAATGGAGGCCAGGATCTGCCCGGCTAATTTTTGAGGAGCGGATAGCCCTTTTGCATCATCCCATAGGCCGAATAAAAAGACGATAGTAGCAGCGATCAAGAGTGTTGAAATCGGCTTTTGCCATAAATGAAATAATGGTATGAGAAGAATCAGGCTCAGAGCGAGGACGATTCCTCCAGCCATTGGCGTGGGCAAGTGATGTAATTTATGTGAGGCGCTGCCGGGTATATCTACGAGTCTCATTCGCCTGGCTACCCACACAGCCAGTGGTCCTAGAGCCAAAGCCATCAATATACCCAAGGCGTTTTCCTTGAGCAAACCAATAATTTGAATGAACGTAATAGACATGTGAGTACCCTGGCAATTTCACAAAAATTGATAAACAGAAAGTGTCTGGGCGATGATTTGAGCTGTCGAAGACTCTATTACAGCGAATCTCTGCCTTGGTTTCCCATTTCTCGTCGTTCAGATGGGTCTATTACTAATAAGCGTATAGCACTGCCTTTTCTACCCATCCCCACCATTCTACCACAGCCTCTCGTTCCACCTCTTGGACCTGCGAAAGGGAGTGGCTAAACCGATGGGCTTGTGGGTAAATAGGTGGCATGAGCCGATGTCCAAAATACCAAAGTGCTGAACGATAGAATCGTGCCGGGAAGACTGCTGCCGGAAGTCACCGCTATCAATTTGAGCGCTGTGACTGTAAATACACGCCGGGGAAGAAACCCCGGGGCTATGCTCCTGAATCATGTCAACATGCGGTGTAGTTGACTAGGGCATATACACCGGGGGGCGCTATGTGGGCGAGTTCGCATTCGGCACCAACTACGAGATTGACCACTTCTCGCACAACATCCTGTTCGACGAGAAGATCGGCGGCACCTTCCACAAGGCGCTCGGCGCGGGCTCCCCTGAGACCGGCTCACGCAACAAGAGCATAATCCACTGGGACATGGTCGCCCCACGGCCATTCCGATGTTTTTCTGACCTCGGCCCTCAGGCTGCCGACTGGGGTGGTGTATTCCTTAATCAGCAGATCGCCATCGCCGCCATGCGTTTCCACCCACTCTTTTATCCTGACGCGGGGATCGTAGCTGACCGGCAGGCCGTGCAGGTTGTAATAATCGTTGACCAGGATAGGCGGACGCGGCGGCAGCTCGACGACCGTGTCTAGCCCAAGGGCCAGTTGCGCCGCGATGAATTCGCGATAGTTAGCGCATTGGCTCTTGAGTCCCCTGAACATCATGAACGCGCAGGGGGCGTGGTCGGGGGAATGGCGCTCCAACGCTGCCAACATCCGCTGGCGGGAAGTCGAGGTTTTATTGCTCATGGCGAAGATAGAGTATTAACGTTCATCATTTGCATCGAACGTGCGAATCTATTGAAACCGCGAAGCAACGACACTTGCACCCCGTTCGCCTGCACTTACGCAGGTGCACTTGCAACCTGCGCAAGTACAGGCACTTGCAACCTGCGCAAGTACAGGCAGGCGGGCACAAAGTCACACAAAGGAAGTCAAAGCAGGCGATTTGTTTCTGAGGAACGAAGGAGGAACAAATAATCCGCAAAGTTCATGGTACAGGCTCATCCATTTGCGGAATTACTTCTATCCGCGGTACACAGGAGCATGACGCGGTTCAGCCAAATCTCGTCAAGGAGATCACTAACGGCATAAATCCGCATGAGCTTATGCTCAGCAGAGGTGAAGGCAGATTTATAGCCTGAGGTTCTTTTCTTGGTGCGGCGTTTTACAGGCATAGACTACCTCGTTCATTGACAGTATACCCTGTCTTTGTTATTAGCACAAGTGTTCTATATGAGCAGTGTACGCAATGCAAGTAATATACACATAAAAGTCGCAGACCCTACCCACAGGGTGCTTTGTAAAAGGTTCTCCTGGCTGACTCAAGCGCCGATTTGAGAGTCCACTTCGCCAGACGTGACGAAAGTTGACGGAAGAAACCTTTAGGGTCTCGCACCCTCGAGGATGGCAATCTCTCCCTCCGCCAACCCAATTACAGCTCAATGTTATTCAGCAACTCTTTCAAGGCCAGCAATTCTTCCTTGGACAGGGTTACACCCTTGCCCATTTTTTCACCATCCGGCGACCATTCACGGATGTCATATTTTGGCTCTCGCTCGTTCCAACTGATCAGGTTGAGCTGCTTTGCCCAGCCGGAGTCGGACTTGGAAAGCACACCGATCTTCTTGATGATTTCGAATTTGAATTCGGGCACTGTGTAAACCTCCTCAAAGTAAATCTTAGAAACGAGTTCACCATCCAGAGGATGCGTAAATTCTGTCCAGAAGTGATCCAGGTTCGGCTGCACGCGCTGGGCCAGAATCGAGCCGGAAAGTCCGAACATCTCTCCGCTGCCCGGGAAACACCTGACGGTTCACTATCGATACACCCCCCAGGCCAGGTCGTCTCGGCCGATCATCTAACCACCCTGATGGCGCAGTTGAAGCGTCTGCACCATTGGGGTCATATCCCATTTGGAGACAGGCTTTGTGTGCCGCGTTGATTTTTATGGCGGCGTTACGGGTTCATATCCCATCTGGGAGAGCAACCCGGCAGTATATTGCCCCATTAATTCAGAGGGATGTTCACCATCATTGACAATGTATCCCTTCTCCCGCGGATCTTCATCGTGGTTCGGGCCACCGAAGGCATCCAGGCGGCTCAAGAAGGGGATATTGTAGGCCTCCGCCGCCAGGCGCGCCGCATTCGACATATTTACCCAGCACGCGGTACAGGCTTCGAATATACCCTCCTCTTTCCAGGGTGCGACGAGGGGAGAGTATAGGTCTGTTGCTCGCAGGATCGTCGCTTTACCCTTGCGCAGTTCAAAGAACTCCGCCCAGATCGCTTTCATATCCGCGGTATATTGCTCATAGGAGGCGGGGTCACACGAGCCCGGAGCAAGGCTGAGAAAACATCCTTCCAGGTCCAAGGGATTCTCTGGCACAATAGATCGCTCCGGGTTGAGGAAGATCACCACCACTTCCGCCCCTTTCAAGATCTCCGGCAAATTAACCAATCGGGAGTTAAATGATTTCCCCGTTTGCAGCACTTCGAGCACTTCGCCCGCACTTCCTGCTTGATTGGCAAAATCGTAGAGATCCACCTGGACGCCAACATCTTTTTCGATCTGGGCTGCATAGGCCTCCCCCAATTCCCACATGCTCGAATCCCCGATCACCACCAGCTGCCAGACAGCCTCCGGCCCCTGGGGTAGTTCCGCCGGTGCACACCCGGCCAGGAGCAGAATAATGATTGCCAGGATAATGGTTCGTTTCCGCTGCATATGCTACCTCCTCGCATGGCATTGATAAAAGGTGGGAAGAAATCTCTTAAGTGTTATAATATACTATAACAGTATATCACCTTTTTGAACCCGAATGGAAGATCAAATCCCCCACGCAACCCCAGCCATCCACCTCGACCCGGCATCGGGGGAACCCCTGGTCGAACAGCTCCGCCGCCAGCTCACCTGGCAGATAACCGCAAGTCAACTGAAACCCGACGACCTGCTTCCTCCGGTGCGGGATCTGGCGCACCTGCTTTCGATCAACTTGCATACGGTCCGCAGCGCCTACCAGCGTCTGGAACATGATGGCTTAGTCTTTACGCGCCAGGGTTCGGGCACCCGGGTTCTGCCGCTTGACCCCCGCCGTCTGATGGAACTGGCCGGACGGACCCGCAGTTATACCATCGGGGTTATCCTACCCGGCATGGCCAATCCGTTCTATCATGCCTTCCTGCAGGGAGTGGAAGAAGGGATCGGCCGCGAGCAGCTACTTTTATTCGTTTGTGATGCACATGAGGACCCACAGGAGTTCGTACGCTATTTTGCCCAACTCTCCGCCAGGAACGTGGATGGGATCATCGTCGCTTCCTTTGACCTGCACCAGTACCTGGGCCAAGAGCCTTCCCCCGTGCTCCCGCTTGTTACCGTGGACTGGCCGGGATGTGCAGGGCCGGTGGTGAACTTCGACCTTGAAAATGCGGGCTATCAGGCAGTCCGGCATCTGCTCGACCACGGCCACCGCCGGATCGGCCTGGTGCCATTTGTGGAAGAGAGCGCCAATGTCATCCCGGTAACGGAGGGCTATTCGCGGGCCTTGTTGGAGACTGGAATCACAATGGACGAGTCACTCATTGCCCGCGTCCCCGGATTCGATATGAGTGCGGGGGAATTGGGGGTTCAGCAGTTGCTGGCACTTGGCAAACCTCCGACGGCCATCTTCACGATCGCAGACACACTCGCCCTGGGTGTTTTGAAAGCGCTCAAAGATGGCGGCAGGCGGGTGCCGGAGGAGATTGCACTGGCAAGTGTCGATGACATCGCGGTTGCAGAATTGGTCGTGCCTGCCTTGACCACGGTGTCCCTGCCAGCCCGCCAGCTCGGTCTGGAGGCGATGCAGATGCTCCAGAACCTGATCGAAGGCAAAGAACTGGACACGAAGCAAATTTCCCTGCCGACCGAGCTGGTCATCCGGCAGAGTTGCGGCTGCCGTTAATTGTGATGCTCAACGTGAAGGAGGAAGAAATGAAAAGGAC
>JALHUM010000022.1 GCA_022865905.1 Anaerolineales bacterium
AGGTAGCCTCCACTCGCTGGACTTTCGAGAGCTTGATTGGCATTACCGGTATGGGCTCCGATGTGGCTGCCGATCCGTGCTGGCAACTGGATAATACCCTGCGTGATTCCATGGACCTGGACGAGAAGACTCACTTCCAATGCAAGTGCATGGGCGTGCAGGTTTTCGATCAGAACTCATGCAACTTCCCGGGTGTGGGAGATTATTACACGGCCGAGATCAACCAGCCGGAACCCCCTGAACCAGCGTCCATGCCCGACCAGCCAGCTGAACCGGTGATTCCGCCCGCGCCCAACCCGCCAGAGGATAAATACGACCAGGTCCAAATGGTGCAATATCTGAATGCGCTGGTTTCGTACCAGGATGAAATGAAAATTATTCAGGACAACTACCGCAATCAGATGGATCTGTACCAGATCATGGCGGATGTTTACAAGAGCCAGATGACCAAATATCAGAATGACCTGGCAACCTATACCGTAGCACGCGTCTCGGCAGTCAAAGCGGCTGAGGGGATCATCATGGGTATGACGGATAAGGTCGGCTGGGCTTATGTGAACAAGAAAGATCCGGAAATTTATTTTCCATGGTTGTTCAATACGTGGATTCCCCAGGTCGAGATCGTGGCGGTCTACTTGGTGATCATCCTAGTCTTGATCAAGAGAAAAGACGTTAAGTAAAGAGGGATCGCCATGCATAAAAAATGCATACCCATTCTTATCATCTTCCTGCTGCTGCTCGTCGTGGCTTGTAGCCTGGGGGCCAAGCCACAAGACTCGATGTCCCTGACGCTGACCCCGCTAAGTGCAGCAGTGGAGGGCACTGCCACGGCCCGCGTCTCGAACGTAGGCGGCACGGGTGATCAGCTCGCGACTGCCGTCGCCAAGGCCACCGCCCGTAGCGCGGATATCTATGCAACCCAAACTGCCCGGGCCTCGCTCAATAGCGAATCCAGGATGGCTACCGCAACCGCCATCGCTCCCGTGGTCGCCGAGCTGCCCCGTTATAGCGTGGATCCTACCTCGGGAGAGGTGGCCTGGATGCACCCACCGGTGACCATCGATTTGAATGGCTACCAACAACCCGGCTACGCCAACGATTATGGGCAGGTCACTGCCAAGGATTTCGTGCTGGCGGCCGATATTACCTGGTACACCTATAACAGCCTATCCGCTTGCGGGTTCATGTTCCGCTCGGATGGTGACCAAAACAAACCAAATGGGTACATGGTGTTTATCACCCGCTTTGCCAGTGGCCACCTGGCTTTTACTGCCACGGTGGATGGTGATATCAGCAATGTGCGCACATACTTCCCGAAGGACGAGGACAATTCCTTCAGTTGGTTCAACAATGCCACCAACCGCCTGGCGATAGTGGCGCGCGGCACGCGGATTGACGTATATACAAACGGTGTGTTGATCGGCGAAGTGGATACCACCCAGCCACCTCCGAGTTCGCTCCCATCGCCGCCTAGTCTCGAACCCCCCGAAGGTGCCACTCCCGAGCAACTGCAGGATTACCAAGACCAGATAGACCAGAACAGCCAGACCGTCAACCTGATGCAAGCCCAGTTGGCAGAGGCCAATAGAAATTATGCCAAGAACAAGGCCATTTTTTCCGACGGCTTGCTGGGCTTCCTGGGTGTCAGCCAATCGGGGCACACAATTTGTACGTTCGATAATGCCTGGCTTTTTCTCATCGAGAGATAAAGAGCACGCGAATATTCCGGTGAGCAATTGCCCTGGATATAAAACCCCTATTCCCTGCCCCTCCCCCAATCGGGGAGGGGAGTCTGTCAAAAAAAGGGGCGAGCAGGCATAAAACGCCGCTTGCACCCTTTTTTCGTATCTACACCCATTCCCGCTATTGGTGAGTGGCCGGGGGGACGATTCGGTCAATGGGGCAGACACGCAGGTCTGCCCCACCTTCGCGTAATCCACAGCCCGGGTGGCGCGGGTCGGGGGCGGTTTCGCGGAGGCCTGTCAGGTTGGGAAATGAGATGTGTGGTTTACTTCTTTGCAACCAACGCCTGAAACTCTTTGCGAATACGTTCCAGCGTTTTCTCGTCCACCCGCCCAAAGGTCTTGACTACGATGGATTGGGAAAGCGTGTAACTCTTGTCCACGCGCACTTTGCCAGGGTGGTTGAGAGTCCCTTTTGTCAGGTCATCCGAAGTGATCGTAAAACTGTAATCCGTCTCGATAGGGTTGGATGTCATTGCCACGACGAGGATGTCAGTTGTTTTCTTATTGTAGAATTTATTGGAAATGACGATGACAGGCCGCCGCTTTTGCGAGGAAAGGTCGGTGAACGGGATTGGAACCAGCAGAATATCCCCCTGCTCAGGCATTGTTCCAATCCTCATCGTCCAAAGAGTTATCCCAAAATGCAAGACTGCTTTCTGCCGCCATCAATAAATCACTGAAAGATTCCCCCGCTTCCACGACGAAAACAGTCACATGCGTGCCTGGAGGAAATGGAACAGTCAGTTCAACCTGTCCATTTTCGGTTACTTCAGCGTCATATTTGAGAGCAGTTTGTCCTAACATGGTCAACCTCTACTGTAGACGACATATCGAATTATACAACACTCCCACTTGGCGGACATCAATCCAATCATCAAAGCCCTCGTTTTAGAGTGCTTCCGGCAGTATCTTCGTAATACTTTCTGAGCAAGATCAGTATCCTCGTCGTCCAATCGAAGGTGCGCGGCGAGAACGCTCCCCCTGGCCTAGCTCGCCAGGGCAGGTGGCCCACTTGCACGAGCGCCATCACGGCAGTCAATCCATCCGCGGGGATTCGGCGGGATAATCCCCGCCTCTACTCATGAAAATCAGTTTTTCAGTGCGGGACATGTTCGATAAAAGGCTCTCGATTTTCTGAGAGGTGGTCATAACCGTACTTCCTGAGATTGATTACATACGTTTATATTTCGCTTCCTTCGTATTTTTGCGGTGTATCAAAGCAGTTTCCGTATATGCTCAATGTGATCCCTCTCGTGCCACAACGCCCGGCGCAGCACCTTGCGTGGACTCCATAACTCGCCGTCCTCGCCGGCGACCTGTTTCGATCCCTCGAGTGTCGGTAGGACTTCATTCAGCCGCGCCCGCGATACTTTCAGCCGCGCGAACGGCTCGCCGGGAATCTGCTCGCGCGGGAGGGCTAGCTCCAGCCGGTCGAGATACCAACACTCCGCCCCACCGATGTGTTTCAGGATGCCGGCGATGCTCCAACGTTCGTTGGGATAGGTTTGATCGAGTTTCTTGGCATCCAAGCCCTCAACGGTTTTCAGCAAATCCTCGCGGCTCCAGGCGAGCAGTTTCAGGCCGCGCTCGATATCCGTGGCAATGAGTGGCTTCCAGTCATGCTGAAACCAGGCGTCCACCATGTAATAGTCGCTTTTCTCGTCGCGGTCGAAGGCCTCGTTGATGTTGTAATCTATCCAGGTGTCTTCGATATGAATTTCGATCATGTCAATTTTCAGCCAGGGCGTCGCTTCTTGTTTGGCAATCCAGGCCTCGTAATCGCGCAGTGCGACGGACAGGGCCGCCAGGGCGGAGTCGCCATCCGCGCCGTAGGCAAAACATCCAGGATGCTCCAGTGCCCAGGCGATGGAGCGAATGCCTTCGTTGTTGTTTTCCAATCCAATACGGAAGATCATCTTACACCTCATATAACTTTTCTATTTGTTCGCTTTCATCAGCCTGATCGTTTCCTGAGTAGCCGTCAGGATGAAGAACCCCAGCAGCAGCAGGGCGATCGCGGCGACGAACAAGTCATAGACGCTGATGGACAGTGGCCCAGCAAATCCGCTCGTCAAGACGATCGTGCGTCTGCCGGCGAAGTACATGACCGTGTTCAATAGGATCGCTAGAACGCGGATTTCAGTCGGCCCCAGCTTGCCATACGATATCCTGAACTCACCGACCACGCAGGTGCGCACGTAGACAAGCACCGATAAGAGCAGGTATGCGATCAAGGTCAGGCAGGCGACTTCGAAGCTGATGTAATGGGTGAGTCCCAATCCCAGAAAGATCATCACTTGGCTGACCGCATCCGTCATGTGGTCTATGTAAAAGCCGTAGATAGGTCGTTCAATGTGCCGATAGCGGGCCAGTGTGCCGTCCAGGCTATCGCCGAACCAGTTGATGACGAAACCCAACGAGGCCAGCCAGAGGAAGTTGTCGCTATTCCTACTCAACCCATAGCTGACCAGGATGACAACCGCCCCCATCACACCGATGGTAGTGCAAATATCGGGACTTACCCAAGCTGGTAAGTGGTCCGCCAGCCATTTCAACGCGGGTCTCTCCAGCGGGCCGAGAAGAATGTCATTTACCCTTTGGTGTTTCTTTATATTTGTCACGATACACCTCCTGAGCGACTTTACTTTGCACCAGGCTTCTCAATCCGGAACTTGTTCCAAGGCTTCGGGCCATACCGGCAAGGACATTGTCCACTGATGTGGAACTTTTCGGATAAAAGTCTCTGCTATGCTCAAAACCTTCTCGGCGTTTCGCAACATTTCTAATTGCCGATCTGGGTGGGATTCCATCTCGATTGGTTGTGATGTTATAACAGTGTACCTCCCATCTGGTTGCGGGTCTGTGACCATAATCATCACTGGAACATGAGCTCTTGTCGCCAGGTAGACGTGATGAGTGGGGAGTGAAGCCGGCCGGTCAAAGAAACGTGGGCGGTATTTGGCGTCGGGGATTGGATGATCAATGCCAGTCAGCACCACCCCACCCCGTTGGAGGTGCTTTATCGCCTGCCGCAGTGTATTGACCGAGGCCGGCATCAGGTTCATGCCGGTCTTTTTGCGCATCTCAAACTCAACGCGCCGCCCACCTCTTGGATCGGGGATAGTCAATACTAAAGGTTGAATCCCGCGCAAGTGCAGCGCTTGTAGGACAAAGTCGAAGCTGCTGATATGTAGCCCTGCCATAACCAGCCCGCGCTTGGCGAATTCCCGGCGCTCGAACAACTGCTGTATGCTTTGGTCTATCACGATCAACCGGTCTATCGCTGCTGCATCGTGGATGTAGTGATAAAGATCGAATATCGAACGAGCCGCATTTCGGAAAGTCTGGCGGACGGCCTCATCCAATGCAGCTTTCTCCAGCTTTTCGCCGCTGATGACCCATTGATTGGCGCGCACAGCCTTCACAATCTTTAAATTCCGTTGGGCGGAAATCCGTTCTGCCACGAAGTCGGACAGGCGATGGCCGAGCCATGGCGGGATTCCCCGTCCCAGGGCTGATACCAGGCTTACGCCAAAACTGCTGTTGATGATCTGTTGGATTTCGAGGCTCATGCAGGTTTCTTATCGCGCTAGTTCACAATCTTCGTAATACTGCTTCAGTAAAATAAGAATTCTTGGTGTCCAATCGAATGTGCGCTCCTGTTTCGTCCTCCAGCTATTCGATAAGGGGAAATAGGACAGCGAACTTGGCCTCGGGCCAAAGTCCCAGAATCCCTGTTCGTTTCCCTGTGCCCACAGCCATTCGATTGATCCCTTCCTAATTCAGGATGCAGTTGTACTACATCCTGTTCGCAGTGCAACTGCTCGTGAACTATGAAAACGGGAAGTTATTTTCACACAAATCCTAATTCAAGAGACTGTGTAGCTCAGAATCCCTGGTGTTCCGTGCGGGCGATGATCTCATCTTGCAGCGCCTGGCTGAGATCGCAGAAATAGTCGCTGTAACCGGCCACGCGCACGATCAGGTCGCGGTATTGCGCCGGGTTTTGCTGCGCAGCCCGCAGCGTGGCGGCGTCCACCACATTGAATTGGATGTGGTGACCGTCCAGCTTGAAATAGGTGCGGATCAACCCCACCAACTTGTCCAGCCCCTCTTCGTCTTTGAGCAACTGGGGCGTGAACTTCTGGTTGAGCAGCGTGCCGCCGGTGCGGACGTGATCCATCTTGGCGACGGACCTGAGCACCGCGGTCGGGCCGTGACGGTCTGCGCCCTGGACGGGGGAGACGCCCTCCGATAACGGAGTCCAGGCCCGGCGTCCGTCCGGCGTCGCCCCGATGACCGAGCCAAAGTAGACATGGACGGTGGTCGGCAGCAGGTTGACGCGGTACGCGCCGCCCTTGGTGTTCGGACGCCCGTCAATGGCATCGAAGTAGACGTTGAACAGGTCTACCATCACACCGTCGGCGTAATCGTCGTCGTTGCCGTAGCGGGGCGTTTTGTTCAGCAGCCTCTGGCGTTCGCGCTCGTGACCCTCGAAGTCAGCCTCCAGCAAGGTGAGCAGCTCGCCCATCTTCAGCGTCTTTTGGTCGAAGACGTGGTACTTGATGGCGGTCATGGCGTCCGTGAGTGTGCCGAGGCCCACGCCCTGGATGTAGGTGCTGTTGTAGCGCGCCCCGCCGTCGTGATAATCCTTGCCGGTGGCGATGCAGTCGTCAATCAGCAGCGAGAGGAACGGGGTGGGCATATATGCCGCGTACAGCCGCTCGATGACGTTATTGCCGCGC
>JALHUM010000149.1 GCA_022865905.1 Anaerolineales bacterium
AGACGTCCTTGATGAGCAATACTTTCATTCTTCAAGCCCTTTCTGGGAAAAATATTATGGAGCGAAGGGTACAACGCTCCGGCTGATGATTTTACCAGACCTGGTGTCAGGTGGGAAGGTCAATTATAAATCCCTGTTTTGAAATATTTAAGATTGGAGTATAATGGACAAAATCGTTTTCTCTGTCGGTCGTCTTCCTCCTACAAATGACTCAAGCCACACTCCTGGTCATAGAGGGTAAGCGCGCAGACCATCCCGCTTTCGCTGCTGCCCTGCGTAAGAAAGGCTTCGAGGTTGAACTGGTCACCAGCGGCAGCCAGGCTTTGGCGCGCCTGGAAGGCAAGTTCGATCCCGATGTCGTAGTGGTCCACGCGGCATCTTTGCGTACCAGCGGTAAACGCATCTGCCAGTCATTGCGGGAGAAGATGGAGAACCTGCCAATCCTCTTGATCCTCGAATCTGGCCAGGAAGCCGGCAAAACGAGCGCGAATGTGGCTTTGTTGCTGCCGTTCACGATCCAGAAACTGGTCAACCGCATTCGCCATCTGCTGCCCGGTGACGGTAATAATTGCATCCACGCGGGTCTGATCCGGCTGGATGTGGAAAATCACACCGTTCGTTGTTTTGGAAAACAATCGCGCCTGACGCCACGCTTGATGAGTTTGTTGAAGATATTGCTCGACCATCGCGGCGAGGTAATCGAGCGGAAGTCGCTCTTCTCACAGGTCTGGGAGACCGATTACACCGATGACACGCGCACGCTGGACGTGCACGTTTCCTGGCTGCGACACGCAATCGAGGCTGACCCCAAGAACCCGAAATTATTGAAGACTGTGCGAGGCGTAGGATACCGTTTAGACGTGTAACCCCTTCTGGATTTGTTCGCCATCTACTGTGATTGCCCGGATGCAGACGTTTCTTGGCACGCTGGGCAATTCTAATTTAAGCGGGATGCTTCCGCTGCGAAGCGGACGCCGGGCCTGCATCGTGCTCTTGAACGTGATCCCATCCCAGGCGGGGTCCACCTCCCAGTAATCCAGGGCAGGCGGGTTTTCGAGTACAATCGTCCGGTTGGCCTGTTGAGAGTTGAAGGTTGCATGTGAGAGGGGAATTTGGATGAATGAATCCCGTTGAAGCGTGAACGGCTGTTGTCCTTCCAGCAGACGGACGCGACTGGTGTGGACGGCGCGCCAGGTTACATCACAGGCCAGGAAGTGGCGACCAAGCCGCGCCGCAACCAGCGGGAAAGTCCCCGATCCGCAGAAAAAATCAGCGACCAGATCGCCGGGATTGGATGACGCCAGGAGGATGCGTTCGAGCAGGGCTTCTGGCTTCTGGGTCGGGTAACCGGTGCGCTCGTTGTGCAGCCGGGCGACGACCGGAAAGTACCACCAGTCTTCGGGGACTTTGCCGCGCTCCAGGTCGGGTATTTTCCCGAAACCGGCCTTGGGAGAGGAGTTGAAGGTTTTAACCGTGCTTGGATTATAAGGCTCGCGCACGGCGTCCGTGTTGAAGGTGTAATCGCCGCTCTTGGTATAAACCAGGATGATGTCATGCTTGCGGTTGAAGGCGTGACGGATGGGCGAAGGGCCGTGGTAGAGCCAGACGATTTCGTTGAGCAGGTGTTCGCGGCCGAAGATTTCATCCAATAACAGGCGGGCATAAGCGTCCGCGTGCCAATCCAGGTGAAGATAGAACGTGCCGTTTGGGGCGAGCAGGCGGTGCATCAAGGCCAGGCGCGGATAGAGAACGTTCAGGTAAGCATCGATGTCTGACCAGCGGTCGGCGTAGCCCTCGGCCAGTTGCCATTCTTGCGGACGGCGCGAGTCCTCGCCGCGACCGATGCGAGCGGGATAGCGTTTGTTTGTGAAGAATGGCGGATCGGCGTAGATCAGGTCAATGCGCCCCTCGTATTGCGGCAGGAGTGCCGCCATCACTTTGAAGTTATCGCCCCAGTACAAATGGTTTTCTGGCAGCACATCGGGGTAGCCGTGACCTTGCGGGTAGGTCACGGCCTCGAGCACCAGATCAGCAGGCCCTTCGTCTGCGCTCAGGGCAGGCCTAGGATCCGGAAGTGATTTCGTTAGCCAGGTCAGTGTGGGCATGGTCAGTAGATGCGGACCGTCGTCCCAAATCCAATCGTGGTTTCCATATCCAGTTGGGCAGGGGGACGCGTCCAGCGGAAGAGCCATTTGGCGTCGGCCATGC
>JALHUM010000150.1 GCA_022865905.1 Anaerolineales bacterium
ACCCTATTCTTGCCCTTTACGCCTGAACGAGCCGTACGAAACCTAGACCCGCAAGCACCCCAATGCCGAAGGATTTAATGAGGACCATGGTTTGACCGTCTGTTCCTTTTGATTAATGCGCTTTCCAAGGCAAGTAAAGTAGTATCGAGCAAATCATCCATAACAATAATAAGTTACATCAACCAGAAACAGATGCGTATTTCACGACCACGCAATGCTAGGCTTCGAAAACTATCCTCCCATCGACCATGGTCATCAATGGCTTGATGTCTTTCATTTCGTTAACCGAGATCTGGAAGATGTCTTTCGCGAGCAAAACCATATCGGCCAGGTAGCCGGTCTTCAATTGTCCTTTCTTACGTTCCTGGAATTCAGCATAGGCAGCCTCCCGCGTATACGATAGCAGTGCCTCGCTAAGGCTCTGCCTGTTGTGCGGCATTCCATCCTTCCAGGGCATCCGGTTCAACGCATTATGGACGCCCAGCATGGGGTTTTGGCTGACCACCGGCCAATCGGAGCCAAAGACTAACCTGGCGCCTGCTTCCCGCAATGTCGTCCAGGCAAAGCTGTAGGGCCAGCGCGCCTCCCCGACGCGCCATGGCCACACGTCGCCGTCATCAGGGCGCGGCGGGGCATGAAGGGGCTGCATGGAAGCGATCACACGTAGTTCGGCGAAGCGGTGAATGTCATCTGGATGGATGACTTCAACGTGCTCGACCCGGTGACGGCTGTCGCGAGGCCCATTGGTCCGACGGGCTGCTTCGTAAGCGTCCAAGACGCGTCGCACGCCCCCGTCACCTACAGAATGGACGAAGATCTGCAGGCCAAGCCGGTCAGCCATGAGGATCATGCGGTTGAAGAGCTCGACCTCGTAGTTCGAGGCCCCTCGCCTGCCGGGCAGGTCGGAATATTCATCCACCAGAAGGCCGGTGTACGATTCGATCACCCCGTCCATGAACAGTTTGACACAACCGCCGCGCACCATATCCGATTGGTATTTTCGCTTCAGGGCGACGGCTTCCTTCTCCAGGGCTGCGAAGGGAGTTTCTGGGCTGATGCTGTAAGGGACATAGATACGCACCGTCAGATCGCCGGTGTCTTCGAAGGCAGCATACAAGGCGGCTTGCTCATCGTCCCCGTCCATGTTATGGATGCTGGTGACACCCAGGCTGGAGGCGAGTTTCAGTCCCTTTTTCAGGAGACTACGCTTTTGGGCGGCATCCGGCTTGGGAATCAATGCCTCGATCTTGGCCTGTGAACCCTCCTCCCGCAATTCACCGGTGGCTCTACCATTCTCGTCTAACACGATCTCACTGTTTAGACCACACTCATCACCATTGAAGATGCCTGCCATCGTCAAGGCCAGCGTATTGGCCCAAGCGGTATGACCATCATATGCGACGATAAATACCGGCCGGTCGGCGACCACCGCGTCCAAGTGAGCGCGGTGAAGTGGCGTGTGGTTTGGGCCGAGATTGTAACGCAGGCCAAAACCGTTCAGCCAGGCTCTCTCCGGATGTTCGGCGGCAAAGGCACGGATGACTGCTACTGCTTCTTCATAATCGTTGGCGGAATCGAAGTGCATGTCGTCCAGTGTGAGGCTGCCATCCAGCATGTGGAAGTGGCTGTCTATGAAGCCGGGCATCAGCGTGTAGCCACCGCCATCCACTATACGCGTCGTCCTGCCGCGCCATTCAGCAGCTTCCTGAGCGCTGCCCACAAAAACGATGCGGTTTCCCTCGATCCCCACCGCTTCTGCGGATGGGTTGCGCTCATCGGACGTGAAGACGCGCGCGTTGGTAATGAGAATATCGGCATGTGGTGACACGGTCTCTCGACTTCCTGGCACTGCCATGTTCAGAAGAATAACTTATCGAAGAACTCGCTTCATTTCGGCTCTAACTACACTTCATGGATAATTAGCCGTGAACTGTAATCAGTATAAGGTAAATTTCTATGAGAATCATTAACCCTATTGCCATCAAGAAAGCCTCTCCTGGCTGCGAGTTAAACCAGCCAGGAGAGATTGCGAGGTGGATTTCTGCTGAAATGAGGTTATGCTTCTTCTAGAGTCGCTTCGGCGGGGGCGAGCGTTTCCTGGGCTTTCAACTCCCTATAGACCAGTGTCCACACACTCGACCTGAAGATTTGCGCCAGCCCTTCCACCAGAAATTCCGGCGAGAACGCCACCAGGAAGAAGATGGGCACAGACCGATTTCCTTCGGCTGTGTGGTTCTGGGCGTGGAGGAAGCGCAGTTGCTCTACGATTGGGCGGACGTGGGCGCGCCGGTGGTGATCCAGTGGTGAGCTATTTCTGGAGAATGCCTGCTACTTTCTCCTCATCCCAATCAACGACGATTGTGCCGCGAATGTCAAAGGTGGGGGTGACGAGATTCCCATTTGCCCACTTGCGCACCTGGGCAGCCCCTTTAGGGTTGGCGGCAACGTCCACTTCGACGTAGTCAATTTGGTGCTCGGCCAACCATTTACGCGCCTTCCTGCAACCCGGGCACCAACTAGTGCAGTACATCACCACGCCTCCTTGTGGCAGTTCCTCTCCTTCAGGCCTTTGAGTGGGTTTTACCGCTGCGGAACTCGGTTCGATGCGCGCCAGCTGGTTGAAAAGAACTTCGTTGCTGGGTTGATCATTGATGTCGTGAATGTCAATATATTGGATAACCCCGTCTTTGTCTGTAATGAAGATGGCGCGCTCGGAATAGCCCTCTGAACGCAGAACGCCATATTTTTGAGCGACCTCGCCGTGCGGCCAGAAATCACTGAGCAGCGGGTAAGTAATGCCTCCCAGGCTTTCTGCCCAGGCTTTCAAGCATGGAACGTGATCAACGCTGATGCCCAGAACCTGGACATTCGATTCCGTGAACCTGGCGTATTCTGCCTCGTAGGACGGAATCTGGCTCGTTCAGACCGGGGTCCAGGCCAGGGGGAAGAAGGCCAGGACGGTGGTCGTACCGCGCAGGTCGCTGAGGATCACCTCTTTATCCAAATGGCTGGGCAGCTTGAAATCAGGCGCTTTGTCTCCAACTTTTAGCTTCATTAGATATTCCTTTCGTTTCGGTGTTGTAAATAGATTTTACTCGATTCAGGACATTTATCACTGGTTTGTTCAAGGGGGGAGGATGGGCGCGCGGGAGCGGGTCAGCGGGAGGGGGCTTAGGGGCAAAAAAGGTCTCACCATAAAGGTTGGGATCCTCGATCAACTCGACCGCGTCTGCGTGGGAATACCCCTGCCCCATCCACTTTTGGTACTCCGCCTCCTGCTGCACCTGGAACTGGTCCGAGACGCGTTTCAGGAACAGCATCCCGAAGATGAACTCCTTGTATTCCGAGGCGTCCATCTTG
>JALHUM010000151.1 GCA_022865905.1 Anaerolineales bacterium
GCCGGCGGTCGAGACTGAGCCTGCCATTGAAAACGAACGTCACCAACAGGAAGGCGTGTTATTCCACCGGTTGGTACAGCAGCACCTGATCGGATTGCCTTCCGAGAAACTGGCTCGCCTGGCAAACACGCCTGATCTGCGGCGGTGGTGGGAAAACTGGCAAGACTTCCGAAGTCTTGCAGACTTGGGAAGTCTATACCCCGAGTTAACCCTCTCCGCCCCGCTTGGCGAGCACCGTCTCCTGGCAAAATATGACCTGGTTGCCGTTCAGCCTGACAAAAAGGTGCTCATCTTTGACTGGAAAACCTACCGCAAGCGTCCGCGCGACGAATGGATGGCCACCCGGCTGCAAACCCGCGTCTACCGCGCCCTGCTCATCCAGGCCGGCGCGCATTTGAATAAACAAACGCCCTTCCAGCCCGAAAAGATCGAGATGATTTATTGGTACGCCGATTTCCCGGCTGAACCAGCCCGCTTCCCCTACACCGCCTCATACTATGAGCGTGACTGGGATGCGCTGACCAGCCTGGCCACTGAGATCGCCGCCAGGCGTGACTTTCCCCTCACCGCCAACGAAGAGAAGTGCGCCTACTGTCCTTACCGCTCATATTGCAATCGTGGCACCCAGGCAGGTGATATGGATGATATCGAGACCGAGTTGTCAGGCGTCGAGATTGACTTTGAACAAATCCAGGAAATCGAGCTGTGATGCGTTGGATAGAACCTGCTCCTCTCCGCTCACCCCCTCCTCTGCCCGACCTGCATCCCCTCGTCGGGTTGACCTTGATTCGACGCGGGATCACGACCGCGCCGGCCGCCCGCGCCTTTCTCTCCCCGGTTCATTACAGCCCGACGCCTGCCATCGAACTCCCCGGCCTTTCCGCCGCCGCTGACCGCCTGGAGGCCGCCATCCGCGCCCACGAGCCGATCTGCGTATGGGGCGACTTCGACGTAGACGGCCAGACAGCCACGGCTGTCCTCGTCTCCGCGCTACAAACCTTGCGCGCAGATGTTACCTATCACATCCCCGTGCGCGCCAGGGAAAGTCACGGCGTCAATCTCCCCTTTATCATGGAAATCATCGAGCGCGGAGCGAAGCTCATTCTGACCTGCGACACCGGCATCACCGCCCACCAGGCCGTAGATTACGCGCGTGCCCACGGCGTGGAAATGGTCATCACCGACCATCACGATCTGCCAGAGACGCTTCCGCAGGCGGCGGTTGTAGTCAACCCGAAAATGCTGCCTGAAGGCCATCCGCTCTCCACGCTTTCCGGCGCGGGGGTGGCGTACAAACTGGCGGAAGCGTTGCTCGAAGCAGGGAATGAGAAACGAGAAACGAGTTCATCTTCCGCTAACCATCACTCGTTACCCGTCACTCGTGACTCGTTTCTCGATCTTGTCGCGCTCGGCCTGGTGGCCGACCTTGCCATTTTGCGCGCTGACGCTCGTTACCTCGTCCAAAAAGGCCTTCAAGTCTTACGTTCTACGGAGCGTTTGGGGCTTAAAGTGATGATGGAAATGGCGCAGCTTACGCCCTCCCACCTCAGCGAAGAACACATCGGATTCGCGCTCGCACCGCGTCTCAACGCCTTGGGCCGCCTCAGCGACGCCAACCCGGCTGTCGAGCTGCTCACCACCCACGATCCTATCCGCGCCCGTTTGCTGGCTACCCAACTGGAGGGGCTGAATGCCCAACGCCAACTGCTGACGCGGCAGGTCACGCTGGCTGCGGAAGCGCAATTGCGCGCCGAACCGTCGCTTCTCGGTCTGCCGATCATCGTTCTCTCTCACCCGGCCTGGCCGGGCGGCGTGATCGGCATCGCCGCCAGTCACCTGGTGGAACGCTACCACCGTCCCGTGATCCTGTTCTCGGCCCCGGCGGACGAACCAGCGCGGGGTTCCGCCCGTTCGATTGAAGGCGTCAACATTACCGCCGCTATCGCTGCACAGCAGGATATGCTGCTCAATTACGGCGGCCACCCGATGGCAGCCGGTCTCTCACTGGAGGCAGAAATGCTGCCCGCTTTCCGCAAAGCCATCGCCCAAACCGTCGCGGGCATGATCGGCGGTGTCGAGATCGAGCCGACGCTCGAAATTGATGGCTGGTTTGAGCTGACAGACCTGGATCTCGCCCTGTCCGAAAACATCGAGCAGCTTGCGCCCTTTGGCCCGGGCAACAAGAAATTGATCCTGGCTACGCATAATCTCACACTGATGGGCATCGCCGAGATCGGCAGGAACAAAGAACACCTAAAGCTTGCCGTCGAGGACGAACATGGAGTGACCCAGACTGTCTTGTGGTGGAACGGCAGCGGCGAAGAACTTCCAGGCCTCATAACGGGGGAAGGTAGCAAATTCGACCTGGCCTATACCCTGCGCGCCAGCGATTTCCGCGGCGTGCGCCAGGTCTCGCTGGAATTTGTTGACCTACGTTTGATCGAAGAGAAGCCGGTTCGGATCACAAAACCCAAAATCGAGATCATTGATTATCGGAATGCAGAAGACCCTCGCAACATACTTGCATCTTTGAGCCTGCAACCTGCAACCATCATCTGGGCGGAGGGCGAGGATAGAAAGGCCGTCGGCGGGGTAGACCGCAACGGCCTGGAGCCTGCAAACGCTTTGGCCATCTGGACGACCCCGCCCGGCAGCGCCGAGCTTCGTTGGGTGCTCGAAAAAGTAAAGCCGGAGAAAATCCATCTCTTTGCCATCAATCCTAGCACAGACGAGCCGAAAGCGTTCCTCGAACGCCTGACAGGACTGGTCAAATTTGCGATAAACAAGCGCGGCGGAAGCGTCACGCTGGCGGAACTGGCGGCCGCCACTGCCCAGCGCGAGGCGACCGTCCGGCTGGGGTTGGAGTGGCTGTCGGCAGGAGGGTATTTCGATCTGCGCATCGAAGGGCAGCAGTTACATTTCACAGAACAAACAAATCCAGCCAACTCATACCTTCAACAGGAGCTTTTCATAGCCCTCAAAGGTTTACTAGCCGAGACCGCTGCATATCGCGCCTTCCTTTCCCGCGCCGACCACGATGCGATCATCCTTTCCTCAAATTAGCTTCAAACCGATTACAATACACTTGAGGAGTGTGTATGAAACAATTGCCCGAACATGGCCCTTGCTTCGTTTGCGGATCGGACAATCCGCATAGCGTTGGCCTCACCTGGTACACGGACGATAATGGAACGATCCTCTCTGAATTTACGCTGAATGAAGCCCAGCAAGGGCCGCCCGGGCACGCCCACGGCGGCGCTTCGGCGGCGATTCTGGACGAGGCCATGGGCGCGGCCGTCTGGCGCGCTGGATTTAACGTCGCTGTGGTCAACCTGGAACTCAACTACCGCCGCCCGGTGCCTTTGGGACAGCCGCTCAAGCTGGAAGCCCGTCTCTCCGGACAGGAGGGGCGCAAGGTTTTCGCCACTGGTGAAATCTGTTTGCAGGATGGCTCGGTCGCCGTGAGCGGACGCGGCATCTATGTGGAAGCGCCGCAGCTTTTCGAGCCGGTCAGGTTCAGGAATAAGAAAGAGTGACGAGAGGTTGGCATGGGTTTCGAGGAAAAAGCGCACACGGCGGATTGGGCATTACGCGTCTGGGCCAAGAGCCTTCCGGCGCTGTTCGCGGAAGCGGCGCGGGGCATGTACGCGCTTTCGGGCGCGAATCAGGCCGAGGGTCCGAAAGTGAAGCGCACATTCGAGGCCGAGGCGCCGGATGCAGAGAGTCTGCTTGTTGCTTTTCTCTCGGAACTGGTTTATGCTGTCGAACAGGAACACCTGATATTCGATGAGTTCGACGTTCAAGTTGAAGGTATAAAGCTGAAAGTTGAAATGTCTGGCGCTCCCATCTTGTCGTTGACCAAAGCGATAAAAGCGGTGACGTACCACAACCTGCAAATCCGGCCGACAGCGCGTGGCTACGAGGTAGAAATTGTTTTTGATGTGTAAGTTTCGTGTGTCGTTGCGAGGAGCCCTGCCTGCCCTGGCGGGCTAGGCCAGGGAGCGAAGTCGAAGGGCGACGAAGCAACTCCCTCACGAGAGCGGAGATTGCTTCGGGACTTCGCCCCTCGCAATGACACGCAGAATGGAGGCAGCCATGATCCGCCTGCAAGATCTGAAACGTATCACTCCATACGAATGGGAAATCCCGCAATCCTTCCGCGCGGATATGCGCGTGCCGGTGCGCATCTTCGCCACGCAAAGGCTGCTCGAGCAGATCATGGACGACAAATCGTTGGAGCAGGCGGTCAACGCGGCGACCCTGCCGGGGCTGGTCGGCACAGTGGTCATCATGCCCGACATGCACCAGGGCTACGGCTTCCCCATCGGTGGGGTGGCGGCCACGCAGTTCCCACAAGGGGTGGTCTCGCCTGGAGGAATTGGATATGATATCAACTGTGGCGTGCGTCTGCTGTCCTCGGATATCGAATACGAGGCCGCCCTGCCCCACCTGGATGCGCTCGCCACACTGCTGAACAAGTATTGCCCATCGGGTGTTGGCGTGGAGGGCGTGGTGCATGTCAACATCCCGGAATTGGAGCGGGTGTTGCGCGAAGGCTCGCGCTGGGCTTTGAAAAATGGTTATGCTAAAGAAGCCGATCTCATCCGCACCGAGGAAGGCGGCTGCCTGGATGGAGCGAATCCGGCCAAAGTCAGCGAACGGGCCAAGAAGCGCGGCCACAAGCAGATCGGCTCGATGGGCGCGGGGAATCATTTCGTCGAGGTGGACGTGGTCGAGGCGGTGCTGGACCCGGAAATTGCATCCGTTTTCGGGCTGCGCCAAGGTTGTTTGGCGGTACAGATCCATTGCGGCTCGCGAGGACTCGGTCACCAGGTCTGCACCGATTACGTGCAGGAGCTACAGGCTGCGGTGCGGCGTTACGGCATCGAGCTGCCCGACCGTGAACTGGTCTGCGCGCCGATGGATTCGCCGGAGGGACAGGCTTATCTCGGCGCGATGCGCGCCGCCGCCAACTTCGCCTTCGCCAACCGCCAGATCCTGGCCCATTCCGCCCGGCGCGCCTTCGAGGAGATCTTTGCCGGCAAGCTGAAAGGTTGGGAACTGCGCCAGGTCTACGACATCGCCCACAACATGGGCAAGATCGAAACGCACGAGGTAGAGGGGAAACGCCTCAAAGTGTGTGTCCATCGGAAAGGCGCAACAAGAGCTTTCGGCCCCGGCTCTCCTGACCTGCCGCCTGAATATCAATCTACTGGCCAGCCGGTGCTTGTCCCTGGCAGCATGGGCACGGCTTCTTGGGTTCTAGCTGGAACGGCAATGTCCATGGCACGCTCGTTTGGATCCTGCTGCCATGGCGCGGGACGCGTGATGTCGCGCTCGAAAGCCAAGCACGAAATCCGCGGCGATGAGCTGCGCCGCGAGTTAGAGCGAGACGGGATCAGGGTGCGCGCCGGTTCGATGCCGGGCCTGGCCGAGGAAGCCCCCCAGGCGTATAAAGATGTGGATGAGGTTGTCGAGACGGTCACAGCGGTATCCATTGCGCGCAAGGTAGCCCGCCTGCGGCCGGTGGCGGTGGTCAAGGGATAGTGGGTAGTGAACAGTGATCAGTTATCAATGCGCAGAAGAGCCAGATGTGCGATCCTTTGGCTCTTCTGCTCATCTGGTTCTTTTGGCTCTTCTAATGTTCCAAAATCTGCGAAAGGAACAATTTCGTCCGGTCTTCCTTTGGTTCTTTGAAAATCTCATTTGGCGTACCGCTCTCAACGATCAGGCCCTCGTCGAAGAAGTACATCCTTTTCGCCACCGCGCGGGCAAAGGCCATCTCGTGCGTTACCACCAGCATGGTCATGCCCGATTTCGCCAGCTCGATCATCACGTCCAGCACTTCTTTGATCATCTCCGGGTCGAGTGCCGAGGTGGGTTCGTCGAAGAGCATGATCTTGGGCTGCATGGCCAGGGCGCGGGCAATGGCAGTGCGCTGCTGCTGGCCGCCGGATAGCTGGCCGGGATACTTCTGCGCCTGTTCTGGGATGCCTACCCGTTCCAGAAGCTGCATCGCCACTTCTTCAGCCTTCTGCTTCGTCCACTTGCGTACCTGAATGGGAGCCAAAGTGATATTTTGCATAACGGTCAGGTGCGGGAACAGGTTGAAACTCTGGAAGACCATGCCGGTTTCCATGCGGATCTTCTCGATGTTACGCATGTCATTGGTCAGCTCGATGCCGTCAACGACGATCTTGCCTTTCTGATGTTCCTCTAAGCGGTTGAGCGTGCGGATGAAGGTGGACTTCCCCGACCCAGAAGGGCCGAAGATGACGATCACTTCTCCTTTCTCCACGTTCAAACTAATCCCCTTCAGGGCTTGAAAATGGCCGTACCATTTCTGCACATCGCGGCAGACGATGATCTGCTCAGAACTGGCAGTTTGTTCAGTCATGATCCTCTCCCGGATTACATTTTTCGTCAACGTATTATAGGACAAAATTAGAACTTTGGGAAAAGAAATATCAGGTTTCTGGGACGCTGATCTTGGCGAAGCGCGCCCGGGTCAACTCGGCCAGGGCGGTGACAGGCAGGCGGATATTCAGTCCGCGCTGCCCGCCGCTCACGTGGACTTCGGCCAGGTTCTGCGCCGAAGCATCTATCAGCACCTGAAAGCCCTTGTTGAGCAGCGCCAGCGGCGAGATGCCGCCAGCCTGCAGACCGGTCAACTGCTCGGCCTCGCGCTCGGTGGGCAGACTGACCTTTTTTTCGTTCAGGGCGGTTGCCAGGAGCTTCAGATCCACGCGGTGCGTCCCGGGGATGACTGCCAGGATCGGCTTTCCTGGCTTCGGGCGCGTCACCACGATGGTCTTGTAGACGCTCTCGGCAGGAACGCCCAATAGGCGCGCGGTTTCCGTCGCGCTGAGCTTTTCAGCAGGCAGTTCAAAGGCAGTGTAGGAGATCTTACGGGAATCTAGCAGGCGGGTGACGTTGTTGGCAGGCATCACCAGAGATTCTAATCTCAATCGCGCCAATATACAATCTCGGCTCGTCTATAGAATGTGTGCAGCGATGTACCAGTCACTTCGAAAGCGACTATCACTTTGCACACTCTTTCGACGTGCGCCGCAAACGCTATCCAACGCTCATCCGTACCAGGAACTCGCAGAAAGGCTGTCCTTTGGCGCTCGCCTGCAACTTGGCCGACTGGCGGATGGCGAAGCCGAGGTATTCTTCCAGAAGCAAAGCATCCACCTGGCATAATTCAGGATGGCGGCTAATGATCCTCGTGTAGGGACAATACCCCAGGATGATGCGCGGCCCAACCACGCCCGCTTCCCAGCGCGCCTGGTAGTGCATCTCATTCAGCCGCTCAACCGCCTCCGCCAGGCGGCGGGGAAACGGCGCATTTTGTCCCCCAGCTGTTGAGTTGCTGGTTGAACCGCCACGAGCCATCCGCTTCGCCAGGGCGCGCAGAAGTTCTTCCTGCCTTTTCGGTGGACGGTTTGTCAACCACTCCTCCAACAATACACTTGCCAGATGAGCCACATTATCGTCCAGGGTATGGCGCGACAGGCCAAAGAACTGCACCGGCCGCCCCCTCCCCTCCCCGCGCTGCTGGCCGGTGACTTCGATCAGTCCATTGGCTTCCAAATGGGCGAGATGATGTCGGGCATTTGCCTGGCTCATCCCCAGGGCGCGGCTGATGTCTGCGGCGGAGGCGGCCTGGTGTTTGCGAATGTAGGCAAGGATTTTCTGGCGGGAGGTGGGCATATTCTTGACCTATCCCCCCTGCCCCTTCCCTCGAAGGGAAGGGGAACGGGGGTTAGGTCATATTATACCCACCAATATTATTTTCGCTAATATATATTTGCGTAATTGAATTGACAACCTCTATTCCAGCGGCTATAATCCGCCCGTTTGTTCGTGATATAAATCTCACCGCCCCCTCCCCGTCCCTCCCCCTTCCTCTCCCATGGGGAGAGGAAGGGGGAGGGTGGCCGGAGGCCGGGTGGGGGTAGGTGAGGTCAAAACGAGGAGACCTCATGGACACCAATGAACTCAACACCCCGGGTTATGAAATCCCCCCAGAACTGGAGGGACAGGTAGCCATCACCACGCTCGACCGCCTCTATAACTGGGGGCGGCGCGCCTCGGTTTGGCCGATGATGTTCGGCCTGGCCTGCTGCGCCATCGAAATGATCTGCACCGCCGCCAGCCGCTTCGACTTCGCCCGCTTCGGCATGGAGATCATGCGTCCCAGCCCGCGCCAGAGCGACCTGCTGCTCGTCTCCGGTACGGTAACCAAGAAAATGGCGCCCACCATCGTGCGCCTGTACAACCAGATGCCCGAACCCAAATACGTGGTCGCCATGGGTGCGTGCGCCTCAGGCGGCGGCCCGTTCAAAGAAGGATATAACGTCGTTTCGGGCATAGACCGGTTCATCCCGGTGGATGTCTACATTCCAGGCTGCCCGCCCACCCCGCAGGCCCTACTCAACGGCCTGATCAAGCTGCAAGAGAAGATCAGCACCCAATCCATCAAAACCGTACGCTGGTACCAAAAAGGCCCGGCTGAGGCCATTCCCATCCCTATCCTGGGGCCGGATTTGATTGATCCGCGCAAGATCCCACAGATCAAGGGGCAGAATTCATGACAGAGGCTGATATGAAGATACCCATTCCCAACGAGGCCCTCGACCTTCCGGCCCTTTTTCCCGGTATCCTCAGCGCCGACTCCCGCCCTGGCTACTCCGGCTGGATCGTGGATAAAGACAACCTGCTTCAACTTGCAACCACCCTGCGCGACGAGCTTGGCTACGATTATCTCTCCTCTGTCACCGGA
>JALHUM010000152.1 GCA_022865905.1 Anaerolineales bacterium
CCACGCGAAGGCAGACCTGGTTGGCGTCTCGTATCGCCTGACTCCCGAGACCGGTGAGCGTCTGCTGGGAGAGTTTGCCGAGGCGGCCGATGATCTGCGCGCCACGGGCGTGCGCTTTGCCTTTGGTGGTACGCCGCCGGTGGCAGAACGGGCTCGGGCATTGGGGTTCTTCGAGCGCGTCTTCGATGGTAGCGAACCCGCCGAGGTAGTGCTGGCTTATCTGAAGGGACAACCGGCCGGCGGGTTGAGAGAAACCGATTTCCCGCAAACCACCGTTGAACGCATTGTCTGGAAAGCTCCCTATCCGATCCTGCGCCATCACTTCGGCCTGCCGACGATGGAAGCAACCATTTCCGGGATAGAAAAGATTGCCGAGGCACAGGCGCTGGATGTCATCTCGCTGGGCATTGACCAGGATGCCCAGGAAAACTTTTTCCATCCTGAGCGACAGGAAGCGCGCCGAAAAGGGGCGGGTGGCGTACCGGTGCGCTCGGCGGAGGATTACCGCGCCCTTTATGCAGCCGGCCGGCGAGGCAACTTCCCACTTATGCGCACTTATTCCGGCACGGATGATTTCATCCGTCTCGCGAAAATGTACGTTGAAATGATCAACAATGCCTGGGCTGCCATTCCGCTTTTCTGGTTCAATCAAATGGACGGGCGCGGCCCGTGGGATCTGGAAGGTTCGATCCGTGAACACCAGCGCGTGATGGATTGGTACGGTGAGCGCGGCATTCCGGTCGAGCTGAACGAGCCTCATCACTGGGGTATGCGCGACGCGCCGGATGTGGTTTTTGTCGTCTCGGCCTATCTCTCAGCCTACAACGCCCAAGCCTTCGGCGTAAAGGATTACATTGCCCAGTTGATGTTCAACAGTCCGCCCGGCCTTTCGGACGCGATGGACCTGGCGAAAATGCTGGCCATACTTGATTTGATTGAACCATTGGGCGGTTCGGGTTTCAGAATTTGGTTGCAGACGCGCACCGGTCTGCTGAGTTATCCGCTCGACCCGATTGCCGGTCGCGCCCATCTCGCGGCCAGCGTCTACCTGCAGATGGCGCTCAAGCCACATATCGTTCACGTCGTTGGGCATACTGAGGCGCATCATGCCGCGACAGCCGAGGATGTCATCGAGGCTTGCGGACTGGCGCGGCGCGCCATCGAGAACGCCGTGCGCGGCGTGCCGGATATGACCGCCGACCCCGCCGTGCAGGCGCGGCGCGAGGAACTGGTGCGCGAGGCGCAGGTGACGCTGGAGGCCATCCGCAACCTTGCCTCCCCGAGCGTGGAAGACCCACTATTGGATGCGGCGACGCTGGCAAGAGCGGTCACAAGCGGTATTTTGGATGCGCCGCATTTGAAGAATAATCCTTTTGGGCGGGGAGCAATCCGTACGCAAATAGTCAAAGGACAATGCCTGACGATTGACGAAAAAGGCCATCCACTCAATGAAGCCGAACGTCTCTCCAGAATCAGAAAGGAGGCACCATGACAACACCTGAAAAATATGCCGTGATCGGCGCAGGACACGGCGGCAAGGCCATGGCCGCACATCTGGCTTTGATGGGATTCAAGGTTACACTGTTCAACCGCACCGCCGACCATATCTCCGTAATCAAGAAACGCGGCGGCATCGAACTGGAAAGTGCAGAAGGCGGACCGCACGGCTTTGGCAAACTCGCCAAAGTCACTTCCGACATGGGCGAGGCCTTGAAAGACGCCGCGATTGTCATGGTCGTTGTGCCTTCCTCTGCCC
>JALHUM010000153.1 GCA_022865905.1 Anaerolineales bacterium
CCTGCACACCCCCCGTCTTCTCCTAACTTATTGGGAAAGAACAAACATCACCTACCGACCGGTCGGTAGGTGATGTTTGTTCTTTCCCAATAAGTTAGGAGAAGACGGGGGGTGTGCAGGCGGCTTCGCACCCTTCGGGTATGCTTCGCAACCGCCCGCCCCCCCCGCTCTCTAGTTTATTGAGAGGATACCTATATTTCGATGATTTTCTTTTGGATGGCATACTTGATCAATTCCCCCTTGTCGTGCAAATTCAACTTCTGCATCAGACTCAGACGGTGAGCCTGTACGGTCTTGACCGAGATGGTCAGGATTTCGGCGATTTGTTTGTTGGTATAGCCTTCGGCGATCAACTGTAAGATCTCGCGCTCGCGGGCGCTGAGGCAGTCACTATCCTCTGCCGGTCTGATCCCGCCCCAGCGCAGGTAATCCTCGATAACCAGCCGCGTGATGGCTGGTGAAAGCACCGATTCGCCGCGCTGCACCGAGCGGATGGCGCTGACCAGCTCTTTGGCGGCCGCGTCCTTTAGAATATATCCCATCGCCCCTGCCTCCAGCGCCTGACGGATGTACTCCTCGTTGTCGTGCATGGTCAGCACGAGCACTTTCACCGCCGGGCATTGCTTGCGGATCTGCCGCGTGGATTCGATGCCATTCAGCAGCGGCATGGCGATGTCCATGAGGATCACGTCAGGGGTCAACTGGCAGGTCAAGGTCACGGCGGCGCGTCCATCCGCTGCCTCGCCGACCACGCTCAGGTCCGGCTCGCGTTCGAGCAGGGCGCGCAAACTTTCGCGGAGGATCGTGTGGTCATCGGCCAGCAGGATGCGAATTTTATCCATCCCTACTATTTTACGTCCTGAGCGTGAGAAACACAACGACAGAAATCAGGTTTGTATTTGACGTTATTCCCCATTATTGCAGGCAGCGCCGGCACACCTTGAGCAAAATCTTCGCTCACAGTTGCAATACGCTGCCTCGTTGCCCCCGGCCATTCCGCACACCGGCTGGAGATCGTGTTCATCTACTCATCTCACGAAAGCCCTAATAAAGAGCGATACACCAAGCAGAGAAACCAAACCCGCCCCGACCAGATACCAGTCCAGGCGGCCAATTCGGATGGGAATTGCCCGGCTACGGTCGGGACGAAAAGCCCGCGCCTCAGCTGCCAGGACGATATCTTCGGAGCGGCGCAAGGCATTGGTCAGGATCGTGAGCAGGAGCAATTGCAGGCCGCGCCACCATTGGTCGCGCATCCCTCCCCGCATCCGCAGGCTGTGCCAGGCATTCATGCTCGACTGGCGCAAGTTCGGCAGCATGTTTGCAGCCACGCCAAGCGAAAACCCCAGGCCTTGAAGCCCGGCGCGCTCGAACAACCCGGCCACCTCGGTGATGTCCATCGAGGTGGCCAGGCCATCCGCAGCCAGGAGGATGACGACGGCGCGCAACGTCATCTGTATTCCAGAAATTACATTCTCTGTGGAAACAGGCATGCCCCACACCTTCAGGTCGGGTTCACCGCTGCCGAACAGCACACTGACTACCAGTAAGACCCCCAGCAGTATCAGCCAGCGGGGCCGCAGGATGCGCCGCAGGGCGAAGGGGTAGAGCAAGCCGAGAAGCACCAGGCAGAAGCACGCGAAAATGAAACCGCCTCGCAGCGGGGTCAGCAGGACAACCCCCAGCGACCACAGGAAGATCGCCAGGTGTCCCACGCTGCCGACCAGCGGCCTGGTTCGCCCGCTCTGGAGCGAGGAGGTGTGAAGCCTGCTTACCGTCATGGGATAGCGTCAATCTCGACCAGTATACGCGGGTTCAGCTTCCCGCCCTGGTCGGGGACGACCATGCGGAAAGTACCCTCATCTTCGGCTAGAGGACCATCCGCGCGAGCATAGTCCACCAGCGTATTATCAGCCAGGAACAGGGAGGGATCATAGTTGGCAGTGAAGCCATCCGAGGCAACCGCCTTAACCGCCGAAAGCTTTGACGGGTCTATCCCGGCGTCCTGCAACAAGACCTTCAACGGCACGCCGACATAGCTGACACCTTTATCTGAAGCTTGTACCGCTCCCAAGGCTTTCAGATCGTTGGCCGAGTAGGTCTTCTCGACCGTGACATCAGTCACTTTCAGGACAGCCCCGGAGGAAGCTTCCTGCTTTGGGGCGCAGGCCGCCAGGGTCAGCGCCAGAACGAGAAGGACGAATAAGATGCATTTCACGGTGATCTCCTTTTCATACATAATGGATTGAGACTAAGCAGCCGTGGGGGAATGTCCCCCCAGGCGGATGCTCACTAGATGACCAAGGCTCCAGGCCAGCCAACCACCTACCGCGCCGACGGCTAGGTGCAGGATAACCAGCGCCAGTACGATCCAAAGCGCCGCCTGACTGCTCAGACCGAACAGCCGGCTGCCCAGGTCAACCGTATCCAGCCAGATGGACAGAAGATCGCGGCCGAAAATCAGCAGCCCGGTGACAAAGGGCTGGATCAGCGTCCACAGGGCGCCTCCGGCCACAGCCAGAATAAAGGCCAGTCGGGTCGGTTTCGGGAAGATGTCCAGGATCAGCTCGGCTACCAGCGCCTCGGTCAGGATACCGATCATGGGGCCGATGATGATGTTGCCGATGCTGAAAAGCTTCAGCACTGTTGCGATCACCCCGATAAAGAAGGTGGACCCACGTTTGGGAACGAACAGGCGCCCAATCAGGGCGACCAATAACCCAATCGTAGAAAGGGCCAGGCCGGTCAGCGGTATTTTGATTGCGTGCAGCACAGATCCCAGGCTGATCTCGACCACTCCCCACAATGCCCCGAAGACAGCCATGGTCACAAGTTGACGGGTTGTAAATTTCATTACACAAACTCCTTTCTTTCAGGTGGTTTTCTGGTCAACAGGATCTGCAGTTGTCATTCGAGGAAAGCTTGCCAGTTTTGGCATTTGCTTTTGCACCGCTGGATTGATGTGACCATCCAACAGGATGCGGCCAGCATCCATCAGGATAACGCGTTGGGCATAGCGGTAGACCAGCTTGTAGTCGTGGGTGATCAGCAAAATAGGCGTCCCCTGGCGGTTGAGTTGGAGGAGGGATTCCATGAGTTGCTGCAAGTGACGCCAGTCCTGGCCGAGGGTAGGCTCGTCCAGGATGACCAGGCGGGGGCGCAGAGCCAGGCAAGAAGCCAGCGCCGTGCGCTGCTGCTGGCCCACGGAGAGTGAAATCGGCCGTCGGTTGCGCAAGGAGAGCAAATCCGCATTGGCCAAAGTCTGCTGATGCCATTCGGGATCGAAGCAGCGATAGTTTCGCGGTCCGAAAGCGATCTCCTCTTCTACCGAATCGGTAAACAACTGGTCAGCCGGGTTTTGGAAGAGCAGGGCAATATCCAGGCCAGGGCGCGGCCGCGCACCATTGTTGAAGAGCAACCGTCCGCTCATGGGGCGGATCAATCCAGCCGCGGCCAGCGCCAGGGTGGATTTCCCGGCGCCGTTATCGCCCACCAGGGCGGCGAACTCGCCCGGATAAAACCTGAGGTTTATATCGTGAATAGCGGCGTGTCCATTGTAGCCGGCGGACAGGTGTTGAAATTCAAGCAAAGGGTTTGCAGCCTTAGAAGGTTCATCATCAGGCATGAGTAATTCGGGCCATGGCATCAGCGGTTCCTCCGTAGGGCGGCGCAGACCATAACGGCGTAAGAGATCGTAGTCGCCCAGTACGGTCTCGAAAGCCCCCGCGGCAACGACGCGCCCTTCATCCAGAACCAGTACGTGGTCAGCCAGACGGCGGACCTCGGCCAGGCGATGCTCGATTAATACGATGGTCAGGTCATATTCGAGGCGCAACCGTGCCAATGCGTTGATAACGCTGGTAGTTCCCGGCACGTCCAGCGAGGCGGTCGGTTCATCCAGCACGAGCACCTGGGGACGCATGGCCAGGGCGGAGGCGATCGCCAGCCGCTGCATCTGCCCGCCGGAGAGAGTGGCAGGATTTTGATCAGGCAAGTCACTCAGGCCGACGGCCTCCAACGCCCACTCTACCCTGGCTTCGACCTCTTCTGATGAAAGCCCCAGGTTGTACGGGCCAAAGGCGACTTCGTCGGCGACGCGCAAATGGAAAAGATGTGCTCTTGGGTTTTGAAAAACCACCCCCACATGTTGAGCTGTTTCAGAGGTCGGGAGGTGGGTCACATCGAGACCGGCAACTTCCACTCTCCCACTTATTTCAGCCGGGATCACCTGCGGGATGAGGCCGGTCAGAACGCGCACCAGCGTGCTCTTACCGCAGCCGGAAGGGCCGGTCATGACCAGGCATTCGCCGAGGCGCACATCGAACGAAACCTCCTGCAAAGCTATCTGGTCCGCGTAGCGAACGGTCAGGTCGCGGACGCGGATCACGTGGCCACCTCCAAGGGATCCCCGGAATGGATATGGAGAACTTCCCCCCAAGGCCAAAGTGCCTGGGCAATTTCCAGCAAAGTCGGTCTCACGACCACGCAGGCCAGACGGTAACGGCGCGCGGCAATCAACCCGATGCCGTTCGTCAGGCCAACGCCCCGTTCCAACTCAAGTGGCCCTAGCTCATCCAGGATGAAAAGCTGGCAGGCTCCAGAATGCGCCAGAATGGCGTTTCCCCAGTTTAGGGTCTCATCGTCAACATGCCAATCTTCAGTAATTTGACCACTGTTGGATCCCCCCCGGCGGACGGCCAGGCGCCGCTGAGCACCGGATCCCAGGTCAAGTAAGTCAATGCCAATCTTAAGGTCACCCTCGAAGACCGCTGGAGAAACCAGGCCACCCACGTGGATGCCCAGGATGGAGGCATGATCAGCCAACGCCAGGCACCAGCGTGTCTTGCCTGACCTGCTTGGGCCGGTGACAAGGATCAATCGCCCAGGTTCGTTTCCAGATGCAAAACTCGCCAGGAGAGAATCTGGCGAGTCAATGAATACTTGCACAGAAAGTTCTCCTTTCCAATTCCATCCCGTGACGGGATTTCGGGAGGCCAGCCCGTTTCCAGGCTGACCCTGGCTCTCGAAGGAGCTGTCCACCCGACCATGGCAGCGCTTTAGGTCGAATGGCTCGGAGGATTGTTTTCAATCAGTCAATTACAGAGCGAAGTATAGCATCTTTTCCACTTGTGATCATGCAGCAGTACGAGTTGGTGTAGAATTGCCCTAAACATCACAGGAGAATCCTATGCCGAAAGTCAAACGCATCCACCACGTCGCCGTTGTCGTGGACGATATGGAGAAATCGCTCTCGTTCTGGCGCGACGCCTTGGGGCTGAACCCGTCCGAGGTCCGCGACGTGCCCGAACAA
>JALHUM010000154.1 GCA_022865905.1 Anaerolineales bacterium
AGGACTTGTGCGCCAGTTGGCGCTGCTCGCCCAATACCCCGCAAGGGGCGCGCAGGTGGATAATGAGCATACGCTGCATTATGAGGTAGATTTCGACTCCTTCGAAGCCGCTCTGAATTCCGGCGGGGCGCGCACACGCCTGTTCCTGCTCTGCCAGCCGCACAACCCGACCGGGCAGATTTACAGCCGCGAACAATTGACCCGCATGGCGGAAATCTGCCTGCGAAATGCCGTCTTCATTTGCTCGGATGAAATCCATAGTGAATTGCTTTTGGGCGGGGCGCAGCATATTCCGATTGCTATGCTTTCGCCGGAAATTGCCACGCGGACGATCACCCTGGTCGCGCCCAGCAAGACTTTCAACGTGCCTGGCTTGTATTGCGGATGCGCCGTTATTCCAAACGACGAACTGCGCCAGCGCTTCAAGAAAGAAGTCGAGCGCCTGACGCTGCACGTCAGCAGCCTGGGAATGGTCGCCGCGCAGGCCGCCTTTTCCGGCGAATGTGACGAGTGGTTGGGTGAATTGCGCCGCTACCTGACCGCCAACCGCGACGCGCTGGTGGATTTCGTCGCGACGAACCTGACCGGCGTCCGCACCACCCTGCCGGAGGCCTCCTACCTGGCCTGGCTGGACTGCAACGACTTGTTGAGAGATGGGCAGATCAGTGGGTCGCCTTTCGAGTTCTTCTTGAATAAAGCGAAAGTGGCTTTGAACGACGGCGCGACCTTTGGCCTCGGCGGCGAGGGCTTCGCGCGGCTGAACTTTGGCTGTCCGCGCGCCACGTTGATGCAGGCGCTAGAGCGGATGAAGGCGGCGTTGGACGCAGCACAGTAGTTTCGTGACATGCCGTTGCAATGTGGCGGTGCGGATTAGCCGCGTGTTAGCCACTTTCCAAGTCATAATAAATCACATCATTGGCGAAGAAAAAAATGGACGAGATAGCAAATGTAAATCTCACAGAGAAAGACCTACCACCACCCAAGGCCGAATATTGTGGTGTCATTGAACGATTCGCACTCTCCTTCGACGGGTATAACTACTGGGGTTCATTTGAAAAATGCGGAGAGATTAGCAACAACAGCGCGCAGACTTATCGAGAGAAAGGGATATTGCCAAGTTCACTGACTGACTTGCGTACTTGCTTATTCTTCGAGCAAAGGCGGTGGCGACATTTTAGCGAACATCCCGATAAGGATACTATGGCTTACATTCACGCTCTCGTTGAGGCAATACGAATCAAGGTGCAAAATAGATAAGTCGATTGAGGTTCGCACCTTTTGGATACTCACTCCGTTCATCCTCGGCAGAAAGAGAAAAGATGGCAAACCAAATGGTTGACTACAAAACCGACTTAAATCAACGCTATTGGGAATATCAAAAGAGTCAGTTTCCTGTATGGCAGAAATTCTTTGACCGTCCGCCTGCTGAGAAAATACGCCCTCCTGTCTTTGATGGGGCAGGGCAAAACGTCTTAGTTAAACCAAACGCAAGTCAGCAAGAAATTGACGCATTGTTTGCTCTATTGCCAGAGTCCGATAGGCATAAGTGGTTTCGGAGTATGAATAGTTCGCAGGCTTTGGCACAGAGCGTATTAGGCAATTTGACGATACATGGTTATTTGAGTAGCCTGACCGAATTGCTGGATGATAATGGAATATCGTTATTGGGTAAAGCACAAGTCTCGTCTGACACCTTTGCTATGGAGTTCAAGATAGATTATCTTGGAGAACCGCGCCGCACAAGTATTGATGGTTATTTTGGTGGCGATTATCGGGTGGCGATTGAGTGCAAATTTACCGAATCGGAAGTGGGGACTTGGTCACGACCACGATTAACGCCAGTGGACTCGAACTACGAAAGTGAATACTGTAATGGAAGTTACACCAGACAAAGGGCAAGAAAAGGGCGTTGCTCATTATCAGAAATTAGCGTGTTGTATTGGCAGTATATCACGCAGTTATTTCGCTGGAATAGCGATTCGGATTTGATTCCCTGTCCATTGAACAAGAATTATCAATTGGTGCGAAATATCTTGGCGGTTTGTGTAAAACCAGATGGGCAGGTATCGGCGGCTAATGGGCATGTAGTTTTAATTTACGATGAACGAAATCCCGCTTTTCAAAAAGGCGGAAAAGGATTTATGGCTTTTGCAGAGACGCAACAGGCTTTACGAGAGCCGACCATGCTTCGCAAATGCAGTTGGCAACGCATCATCCAACACATGAGAAACAAAGGCATTTTGGCGTGGCTAACAGAACAACTTGCATTAAAGTATGGAATGTAATGCCATCCAACAAGCAATCGAGCCTTAGTTAGACACGTGGACCATCAACTGACCAAGCACGAACGCGAAACACACGCACCATAAACAGGCGGCGGATGGAACAACGTTTGCCGAAACCAACAATCTTGCCGCTGCCCGTTGTGGTGCTACAGCGTTCCCCTCGTTTCTTCTGTTCACTGAACACTGGATACTGTTCTAACCCATCCGCCCCGTCAAATAAGCCTCGGTCAACTCTTCCTTCGGGCGGGTGAACATCCGGTCGGTGGGGGAGAACTCGACCATTTCGCCCAGCCAGAACAGGCCGGTGAAATTCGAGACACGCGCGGCCTGCTGCATGTTGTGTGTCACGATGACGATGGTATAGTTCTGTTTGAGTTCGCTGATTAGTTCTTCGATGTGCAGGGTGGCGATGGGGTCGAGCGCCGAGGTGGATTCATCGAAAAGGATCACCTCCGGCTGGACGGCCAGGACGCGCGCGATGCACATCCGCTGCTGCTGGCCGAGCGAGAAGCCCAGGGCGTTCTGCTTTAACTGGTCTTTGACTTCGTCCCACAACGCTGCGTCGCGCAGGCTTTTCTCTACGATTTCATCCAATTGGGATTTGCTTTGTACCATGCCCAGCACGCGCGGACCGAAGGCGACATTATCGTATACCGACTGCGGGAAAGGATTTGGCTTCTGGAAGACCATCCCCACACGCTGGCGCAGCGTGACCACGTCTACGCCTTCGGCGTTGATATCTTGTCCGTCGAGCAGGATCTGCCCCTCGGCGCGGGCGCCGGGGATGGTGTCGTTCATCCGATTCAGGCAGCGCAAGAAAGTGGACTTGCCGCAGCCTGAAGGGCCGATCAGCGCCGTGACCATGCGCGGCAGGACCTCCATGCTGATCTTACTCAAGGCCAGTTTCGCCCCGTAATAGAAGTTCAATTCTCGAATGACGAAGATGGGATTTTCAGCAGCCACGCGGTCAATTTTACACGATATTCTTCTGTCGTTGCGAGGAGCGCCGCAGGCGCGACGAAGCAATCTCCTCGCGAGTGGGAGATTGCTTCGTCAGGTCTCGATACGGCTTTCAGCCTACTCGACCCTCCTCGCAATGACACCGCTAAATCAGCTATAATTCAAGCAATGAGACGCCTTCTCGTTTTTATTGTTCTTTGGACCTTTTTCCTCCCCTCTTGTGGGCCGGCCGCCTCGCAATCCACCTCCCCAACGCAAGCCTCGGCTTACATCGAAAACAAAGGTTCGGATACCATCGTCAACCTGGCGCTGGCCTGGGCGGAGCGCTATCAGAGTGAGCATCCCGATGTTCGTATTTCGGTGACCGGCGGCGGGTCCGGGACGGGCATCGCCGCGTTGCTCAATGGGACGGTGGACATCGCCAACGCCTCGCGACAAATCAAGCCCGAAGAGATGCAGGCTGCGCAGGCGAATGGAATCCGGCCGGTGGAGCATACTATCGCCCGCGACGCCATCGCCGTGATCGTCAACCCGGAAAACCCGGTGGGCCAGTTGACCCTGCAGCAGATTTCTGACATCTACAGCGGCAAGATCAGCAACTGGCAGGAAGTCGGCGGCGAGGATAGGCCCATCGTGCGCCTCTCGCGCGAGACCAATTCCGGCACGCACGTCTACTTCCTGGAGACGGTGCTGCGCCTGGGCGACAAGAACAACAAGACGCTCTTCTCGACCGACACCCTGCTCCTGCCCTCGTCGGAGGGCATCATCAACGAGGTACGGCAGAACCCGAACGCCATTGGCTACGACGGGCTGGGGTACGTACCGGATGACCTGAAGATGATCGCCATTGCTCGACAGTCAGGCGATCCTTACGTCTTGCCGTCTATTGCCACCGTATACGACAACTCTTATCCCATCGCCCGTGACCTGTACATGTACACAGCTGGCGAGCCGACCGGCGCGGCGGCGGCTTACCTGGATTGGATCATGCACTCCGATGAGGCCCAGGCGATTGTGGCGGAACTGGGCTTTGTGCCGATACGATAATGTCATTGCGAGCCGCCGTTCTGTGGCGGCGAAGCAATCCCCTGGCAGCAGAGGAGTTTGCTTCGGGCGGGCAAAAAAAAGCCCGAGCGCCCTCGCAATGACACCCGGAAGTTTTATGGATAAATCCCTCGACTGGCGCGAATACGTTATTACCCGGGCGATCAAGGCCTCGGGCTATTCGGCCATCGTCTTTGTCGCCCTCATCTTTTTCTTCCTGCTGCGCGAAGGCCTGCCGGCGCTCAGCGAAGTCCCGCTCGCCGGTCTGTTCAGCCAGCGCTGGTATCCCATCGAGAACTATTTTGGCATCCTGCCGCTCATCACCGGCTCGCTCATTGTGACCGTCGGCGCGATGCTGATCGCCATCCCCTTTGGCATTGGGACGGCGGTCTTTATCGCCGAGATCGCCCCGCGCTGGACGCGCGAGATTCTCAAACCTCTTGTGGAATTGCTGGGCGGACTGCCCTCGGTGGTGCTTGGCTTCCTGGGGATTCTCGTCCTTGCCCCGTTCCTGCGGGTCTTTCTGGACCTGCCAACGGGTCTGACCGCCCTGGCCGGGTCGCTGCTCCTGGGCGGCATCGCCGTCCCGACCATTGTCTCGATTGCCGAGGATGCGCTGGATGCCGTGCCGCAGAGTTACCGCGAGGGCGCCTGGGCCATCGGGGCGACGCGCTGGCAAACTATCTGGCGCGTGACTCTGCCGGCCGCCCGCTCCGGCGTGCTGACGGCGGTCATGCTTGGCCTCGGGCGTGCCATCGGCGAGACGATGGCCGTGATGATGGTCACCGGTAACGCCCCCGTGCTGGCAACGCGCTGGAACTCACTTTTCATGCCGGCTCGCACCATGACGGCAACCATCGCCGCCGAAATGGGCGAGGTCGCTAACGCAAGCACACATTATCACGTGTTGTTTTTCATTGGCCTGGTGCTGTTCCTGATCTCGCTGGCCGTCAACGTGACGGCTTCAGCGGTCGTTTTCCGCCAGAAAAAGCGGGCGGAGAGGGTGTTGTCGTGAACCGCCTCCTCACCCAACGCCTCGGCTTTTCCCTGTTGACGTTGGTAGCCCTGTTCACCGTCATCCCCATCCTGGCAGTGTTCGCCTACATCATTGCCAAAGGCGCTCCGGCCATCTCGTGGGAGTTCCTCTCCAGCTTCCCCCACGACGGCATGCGCGCCGGGGGCATCTTGCCGGCCATCGTCGGAACGTTCTATTTGACGCTCGGCACAGCCGTATTTTCCGTCCCGCTGGGCGTAGCGGCAGCGATTTATCTGGCGGAATACGCCAAAGAGAGCTGGCTGACGCGGCTGATCCGCATTGCCATCATCAACCTGGCAGGCATCCCCTCGGTGGTTTATGGCCTGTTTGGGCTGGGACTTTTCGTCTTCTTCCTGAGATTCGGCACCAGCCTCCTCTCCGCCTCGCTGACGCTTTCGATCATGACCCTGCCAGTCATCATCAGCGCAGCGGAAGAAGCCCTGCGCGCCGTGCCGCAGGCCTTCCGCACGGTCAGCATCTCGCTAGGTGGCACGCGCTGGCAGACCATCCGCCGCATCGTGCTGCCGCAGGCTCTGCCCGGCATCATCACGGGCGTCATCCTCGGCCTGGAACGCGCCGCCGGGGAGACCGCGCCCATCCTATTTACCGGCGCGGCCTTCTTCCTGCCGCGCTTGCCGCATTCGCCTTTGGATGCCACGATGGCCTTACCCTACCACCTGTTCGTCATTTCCACGCAAGTGCCGGAGATGCCGATCCAGATCCAGTACGGCACGGCGCTGGTGTTGATCACCTTCGTGCTGGGCATGAACCTGATTGCGACAGTGATTCGGTCACGCGCGAGAGCGAGGAGACAATGGTAGAGGCATCTTGCGTTTTCCGCATCACGATTTACGTGCGGCGTGAAACGTGAAACGTAAGGAGCATTCTTATGACCGTCTTGAATAAAATTGCTTTCTTCCAGAACCGGCGCGACGAGGTGCCCAATCAGGAACTCGCCAGAGAACTGGTAGAGTCGAAAAACATTGCGGGCATCCGGGAGATTGCCGAGAATCTCTGGAATAAAGACCGTAATGTTGCCAACGATTGCATAAAAGTCCTCTATGAGATCGGCTACCTCGCCCCGGAATTGATCGAGGACTACGTGGGTGATTTCCTGAAGTTCATGAAGAGCCGCAACAATCGCATGGCCTGGGGCGCGATGCTGGCCTTGTCCACGATTGCCGCACAGAAAGCCGATGAGATTTATCCGCGCGTTGGGGAAATCGAGCATGTAATGGAAACCGGCTCCGTCATTACCATTGATAACGGCGTCAAAATCCTGGCAATCATGGCTTCCAAGAATGAGGCTTATCGTTCAGAGATCTTCCCCTATCTCCTGAACCATCTCACCACCTGTCGCCCCAAGGATGTACCCCAACACTCCGAAAAAACTCTCGCGGCAGTGAATGCGGCCAACAAAGGCGAGTTCATTGCTGTGCTGGAGAAGCGCATGGTAGATTTGCAGGGCGCTCAGGTGACGAGGGTGAAGAAGGTTATCAAAGAAGCAGTGAAAAAGTAATCAGTGTCCAGTCACCAGTCATCTGCCCTTGGTTTTCAATCGTAAATCGTCAATCTGAAATCGTAAATCAATGGACAAGATAGTCATCGAACACCTCTCCCTCCAATACGCCGACGGCACGGAATCGCTGCGTGACATTACCATGAATATTGTCGCCAATGCCATTACAGTGCTGTTCGGTCCGGCGGGCGGCGGCAAGTCCACGCTGCTTCGCTGCCTGAACCGCTTGAATGATCTGACCGAGATCAAGACTGCTTCGGGCCGCATCCTGCTCGACGGGGACGATGTTCTCGATCCGAAGACGGATGTCATTAGCCTGCGCCGCCGGGTCGGGATGGTATTCGCCCGCCCGGTCGTCCTGCCGTTGACCCTGCGCGGCAACCTGACCTATGGCCTGGAACTGGCTGGTGAGAAGCACAAATCCCGCCTAGACGAGGCTGTCGAGCGCAGCCTCCGCCAGGCCGCGCTCTGGGACGAGGTCAAAGACCGTCTCGGCGATCCGGCAATTGCCCTCTCCGGTGGACAGCAGCAGCGGCTGTGCCTGGCGCGTGTCCTGGCAAACCAACCCGAAGTCATATTAATGGATGAACCCACCTCCGGCCTTGACCCGCTTTCGACCGGCAAGGTAGAACTGGCCTTGCAGGAACTCAAGAAGGATTACACCATCGTGCTAGTACCGCATTCCGTCCAGCAGGCCGCCCGCACTGCCGATTACGCCGCCTTCTTCTTGCAGGGCGAACTGGTGGAATATGCCAGAGGCAAAGAGATTTTTACCCATCCGAAGAATAAACGCACAGAAGATTATGTTGAGGGAAGATTCGGTTGATTCCCCATAATTGGTAAACCGAAGAAACGAGGTGCCTGATGCTCCGAAAAACCTTCGAAAATGACATTCAGCAGCTAAAGGATGACCTTCTTCTGCTGGGCAGCTTGGTTGAACAGCAGACCCTGGATGCAGTCGAAGCGTTGAAGAAGCGTGACCTGGAGGCGGCGCGCGGTATTTATGCTGCCGATGCCAAGATCAACGAAAAACGCTTCGCCATCGAGAACCAGGTCATGATCCTGATCGCCACGCAGCAGCCGATGGCGCACGACCTGCGTTTATTGGCTTCCATCCTCGAGGTGAGCGCCGAGTTGGAACGCATGGGTGATTATGCCAAGGGCATGGCTACGATCAACATCCGCATGGGTGATGAACCGCTGCTCAAGCCGCTGATTGACGTGCCGCGCATGGCCCAGATTGCCTCCAGTATGCTTCACCGGGCGCTGACGGCTTTTGTCAACGAGGATGCCGAGACCGCAAAGGCGATCCCGAAGGAAGATGACGAGGTCGACGCGCTCTACGACCAGGTCTACCGCGAGCTGATGACCTTCGTCATAAAAGACCCGAAGACGATTGACCGCGCCAACTACATGCTCTGGGCCGCGCACAACTTGGAGCGGATGGCCGACCGCGTCACCAACATTTGCGAGCGCACCATTTTTATTGTCACTGGCGAGATCAAGGAGATTGATAGCAGCAATGATGAGATGATGGGGAAATAAAAACCGCTCTCTACAACAACCTATCTCCCACTTGCACCGCATCCCGCCGGTAATGGCAGCCGCGGCTCTGGCGGTTATGTTGCGCTGCCTGTGCGACGATCAAAGCCACCTCAACGGCGTTGCGCAGGCCGATCAGGCCGTCGCTCAACTTGGTCGTCCGGTAGAAGGTTTCGATTTCGTTTTGCAAGTGCCGCAGTTCGCGGATGGCACGCGAGAGACGGTCGCTGCTGCGCACCAGCCCAACGTAATGCCACATGATATTTTGGATCGTCTGCATGTCGCCCTGGATGAGGGCCGGGTCGGAGTCGGCGGTCAGGCCACTCTCGTCCCAGGGAGGCACCTCCTCGCGGCTGGGACCAGAACCCGCCGTTCCTCGGTCGAGTGTTTTTGCAATAAACTGGGCGGTGCGGTGTCCCCATACCAATCCCTCCAGCAATGAGGTGGAAGCCAGCCGGTTGGCGCCGTGCAGTCCCGTACAACTGACCTCGCCCACTGCATACAGGTTGCCGATGCTGGTTTGGCCCCATTCGTCCACGGCCACGCCGCCGCAGGAATAATGCGCCGCCGGGATGACCGGGATCGGCTCCTGGGTGATGTCAATGCCCACCTTCTGGCAAGTGGCGGAAATGTTCGGGAAGCGTTCCCGTATCCTTTCCGCTGGCTGGCGTGAAGCAATGTCTAACAAAACATGGGAATAGCCTTGCGTCTCCATCTGGTGATGGATGGCGCGCGAGACCACGTCGCGCGGCGCCAGGTCTTTCCATTCGGGGGAATAATCAGCCATGAAGGCGTGGCCATCGGGCGTGAGCAGCACGCCGCCTTCGCCGCGCACTGCTTCACTGATCAGGAAACCTTCTGCGCCTGGAACGGCCAGGGCGGTGGGGTGGAATTGGACGTATTCGGCGTTGATGATGCGCGCCCCAGCGCGCGAGGCCATTGCCAGGCCATCCCCGCGCGCGCCGGGCGGATTGGTGGTGCTCAGGTAGATGCGTCCTAAGCCGCCGGTTGCCAGAACGACGGCGGCGGTGAGAATACGGTGGATGGTCTTGGCCTGCCGGTCGAAAACGTACGCGCCGTGACAGGTGATCGGCTGGTAGGCCGCTAGTGGGTCACGCGAGTGATGTGGAAAGGTAATGAGGTCTACGGTGGTCAGGTTCTTCTCCAGCCGGACGTTTGGATATTGCTCCAAAGCCGCAATCAAGCCCTCGATGATGACCTGGCCGGTAATGTCGCCGACGTGAACGATGCGTCGCCGTGAATGGGCTGCCTCCTGGCCCCAGGCGATCTGCCCATCCGGCTCGCGGTCGAACTTCACGCCAGCTTTCTCGATCAATATCTTTTCGAGCAGGGGCGGGCCTTCTTCGGCCAGGATGCGGGCGGCTTTCGGCAAGCTGGCGCCCGCACCCGCGGCCAGGATGTCGGCGACAAGCAGCTCGGCGTTATCGTCGAGGCCGCGGCTGACGATCCCGCCCTGGGCGTAGCGCGTGTTCGATTCGCGCGGGTCGGGATCGCGCGTGATCAGGGTGATGTTCAGCCTGGGATTCTGGGCCAGGCTCAAGGCGGTGGTCGCACCGGCGATTCCGCTGCCGATGATGAGAATGTCAGGCTGTGTCATGGGTCTCCTACCGAGTAGGTGCTGCGCACACCCCCTTCCCCTCGCTTTTTTAGGAGAGGGGAAGCGGGCAGGGGGATGGGGTGAGGTCATCCAATCGCGATCATACGTTCCACGGCTTTGTAGGCGCGCCGGCTGATGTCTTCCGGCACCTCGATCACATAGCGATTGAGCTTGAGGGCGTCGAGGGTATCTTCGAGGGTGATCTGGTTCATGTGCGGGCAGCGGACACTGCACAGGCGCAGCATCTCCTTATCCGGGTTGGCGGCCGCGATGTTATCGCCCATCGCGCACTCGGTCAGCAAGAGGTACTGGGGGGCTTTGGTTTGCTCCACGTAGCGGATCATGGCTCCCGTGCTGCCGGAGAAATCCGAGGCTGCCACCACCTCCGGGCTGCACTCCGGGTGGGATAGGATAACGACTTCAGGGAATTGCTGACGCACGGCTTTGATATCCTCCACCGTGAATTTCTCGTGAACTTCGCAGCGCCCGCGCCAGCCGATCATGGTACCCTTACCTATCCTCCCTGCCCCCCCTTTCCCTACGAGGAAAGGGGGGATGGGGGGGTTAGGTTCAGGAAAGATAATCCGCTTCCCCATTTCCCTTGCCACGTTGCTGGCCAGGTATTCGTCGGGCAGGAAGATGACCATATCTGACTTGAGCGAGTTGACCACCGCTTTAGCATTGCCAGAGGTGCAGCAGATATCCGATTCGGCTTTGACATCTGCATACGTATTGACGTAGGTTACCACCGGCACGCCGGGGAACTGTCGCTTGAGCGCCCGTACATCCTCGGCGGTGATGCTGGCAGCCAGTGAGCAGCCCGCCTTTTCGGAAGGCAGGAGTACCGTCTTGGTCGGGTTCAGGATCTTGGCCGTCTCGGCCATGAATTTCACGCCGCAGAAGACAATGATGTCTTTATCCGTCTGCGCGGCCTTGCGGCTGAGTTCCAGCGAGTCGCCCACGAAATCGGGGATCGAGTAATACAGCGCCGGTTCCATGTAGTTGTGCCCCAGGATCACTGCGTTCTTTTCACGCTTGAGTTCGATGATTTGCGCAGCCAGTTCGGCCTTGTAACGCAGCTCCACATCCGGCACGATTTTTTCGAGCCTGGCTTTCATCTTGAGATACATTTCCTGTGCGTCCATCGTCATGCCTTTGTAAAATCCAGACTCACATCGAACACCCTGGCCGAATGCGTCAGCGCGCCAATCGAGATGAAATCCACCCCAGTTTCGGCAATCTTGCGGACGTTTGCCAGCGTGACATTTCCCGATGCTTCGAGCTTTGCGCAGCCGTTCGTCAGCCTGAACGCCTCGGACATCATTTCCGTTGACATATTATCCAGCAAGACGCTTTCAACGCCCAAATCGAGCGCGGCGCGGACATCTCCCAGCGTGCGCGCCTCGACTTCGACATGCCGAGTAGGTGCTTCGCACAGGCCGTTCCCCGCGCCGCGTGCCCGGCTGACGGCTTCTGCCAGCGAACCGGCAAAGTCAATGTGATTATCCTTGATGAGGATCATGTCATACAGGCCGACGCGATGGTTCTGCCCGCCGCCGCGTTGTACGGCCAGCTTGTCCACCAGGCGCAGACCGGGCGCGGTCTTGCGCGTGTCGAGGATGATTGCCTTCGTCCCAGCGACCGCCTCCACGAACTGGCGCGTCAGCGTAGCGATGCCGGACATGCGCCCCAGGAAGTTCAGCGCGGTGCGTTCGCCAGTCAACAGGGCGCGCGCCGGGCCGGTGAGGTCTGCCAGCATCTGACGGTTTTCCACGCGTCCCCCCTCTTCGACGCGCGGCAGGAACTCGACGCATCGGTCGAGCAAGCGAAAAGTCGCTGCTGCCACATCCAATCCGGCGACGACTCCGGCCTGTTTGGCGATTATGCGCCCGGACATGACCGCATCGGGCGGAACGATGCTGTTCGTGGTCACGTCGCCTGCGCCGATATCCTCTGCGAGGGCGTTTCGGATGGCGGTCAGAATTGTTTCAGGCAATGTCCTGCCGCTCACTTCTGTGTTCATAAAACAGGTATTACCTCTCGAATGTGGACATCATTCTAACCGCCCCCTTGCTTTTGTCAAGGGGCGTTGAATCGCGGGCAACTCCGGGGTATACTACTTGGTCAGAAGGTAAGTTTGTTCTTGAGGCATGAATATGGCAAAGATAAAGTACCTGATAAAACGCAACGGGGCCACCGTCCCCTTTGTGCAAGATAGGATCACAAACGCAATTTTCCGCGCCGCGGTTTCGGTCGGTGGCCGGGACCGGACGATTGCCGAAGGCCTCAGCAATCAGGTTGTCGAGTTGTTGGAGAGTCGCTTCGGAAAGAATGAGCCCCCGACCGTCGAGGAGATCCAGGATGTGGTCGAAAAGGTATTGATCGAGAACGGTCATGCCAGGGTTGCCAAAGCCTACATTCTCTACCGTGAGGAACGCAACCGGCGGCGAAAAAAGGAGAAGTCACCCAGCGAGCAACGCTCGGAGTATATCCCCTGGGCGAAAATGTGGTCGGTTTTGGATTGGGCGGTAGATCACGAGGTCAATACGGTAGAAAAGATAAATCGAAGAATAGAGAAGGGTGAGATTGCGGAAATTGTAAAAGAGGCGGAGGCCGCATACGCACAAGACCTTCAAATGGTGACGGATTTGATTGGCGATCGGAAAGACACAATCAAACTCGTGATCATCGCCGGGCCTTCTTCTTCTGGTAAGACGACCACGACAAATAAGATCGCCCGCAACCTGATCCAGCAGGGACTGCGCTTTGCCGAACTGAACCTGGACAATTATTATTTCGATTTAGAGCTGCATCCTAAAGACGAGTTTGGCGACTATGACTTCGAGACCCCCCAGGCGCTGGATATCGAATTGATCAACCAGCATCTTCATGAGCTTCTATCCGGGGAAGAAGTGCTGTTGCCGTACTATGATTTCAAAGCGGGCAAGCGCTACCTGGACAGGACGCCCATTCGCCTGGGAGGGGGCGACATTATCCTCATTGACAGCCTGTATGGCTTATATCCGCCCATGACGGATGGCATCGAAGATGAAAAGATCAAGATCTACCTCGAACCTTTATTGCAGATGAAGGATAATAAAGGGCAATATGTCCGCTGGACCGACATCCGCCTGATGCGCAGGATGCTGCGGGATGCCATCCATCGCGCTTACGATTACTGCAAAACGCTGACGCACTGGCATTACGTGCGGTCGGGCGAAATGAAGAACACCATCCCTTACATAGACACCACCGATTTTATTATCAACAGCGGGATGCCGTATGAGTTGCCGATTTATAAGCCGAAGCTGATGGATCACTTTTCTGAATGGGTGAAGCTTTACCAGAACGATCCCTTGCGTGAAGATGCGTTTACGCGCGCCGCGCGCATCCACACCCTGCTCGAAACCATCATGCCTGTTCCCGATGATTCGATCGTTCCAAAGGACTCGGTCATAAGAGAGTTCATCGGGGGGTTGACTTTGGATTAGAAAGCTCTCCCGTTTTTAGTGGGAAATTTCTTACACGAAGGGCACAAAGGAGCACAAAGGGGAAATTATGCTCTGTTTCAGGGTTTTACTTCGTGCTCCTTCGCCTGCTCTGCCTGCACCTGACGCCCTGGCCTGGCCGCCAGGACAGGCCAGGCACAGGTGGCGGGCTTGGCCAGGGCGACCTTCGTGTTTTGATTTTTCTGTCCTAATTGGCCATGCCCCGGTTGATACGGCGCTCATGCTCCCAGGCCGCGAAGTCTGCCGGTGGATGGACGATCTCGGCCTCCGGCTTCCGCTCCAGTCGGGCCACGTCGTTGGGGCAGCCGCTGACGCACAGCCCGCAGCCGATGCAGCGCCCTTTATCCACCACCGAGAAACCATCCCCCGCGGAAATGGCGTGAACCTGGCAGCGTTCGATGCAGGTGCCGCAGTCGTTGCATAGCTCAGGGTCAATGACCGCGTAGTAGTTGGCATACGCGACCGAGTCTTCGATGCCCCACTCCGTGATCCCTCGCAGAATGGCGCAGCAGCAGCCGCAGCAGTTGCAGACGTAACCCAAACCTTCGATCACGTTGTTGACCGTGTGCACCAGTCCTATCTCCTCGCTGCGGTCGAGCAGAGCCAGCGCCTCTACCTGGGAAATTTCACCAGACCTGGGCGAGCGTTCCGCGTTGGAGAAGGACAGGCACATGTTCAGCGGGAAATCGCATTTCCGGTCGAGGTGATCCTGCTGGGCGCGGCAGATGCAGTCCCGGACGCTGAACATCTTGGCTGAAAGCAGGATGGCACGCACGTCATCATAGGGGAGGATCCATTCGGGTTTGGCGGTATCCTGGGCCGGCACCACCCGGTGCAGGGCCGGTTGCGCGCCCATCATGCCGGCCGCGCCGCCGCTGGTCATGTACTCTTCGACGAGATGCGCCAGCTCGTGATCCATGAGTTCCAACTGCGCCTCGTAGATGCCAACCACGAAGGGCGCAAGCCGGAAGCGTATTTTTCCGTCCCGCTTCTCGAACCAGGCCAGGCCGCGCCGCACCAGTTTGAACAGTTGGTTGGCGGCTTCTTCGGCCGGCAGGCCGATCCGCCCGGCGATTTCGTCAACCGGCTCCAGGTCGCCGCGCAACTGGCCAGCCAGGGCAGCCTCCTCGGGGGAGCAGATCTTCTTCAAGATCTTTATCTCGACCCCTGACTCCGTGCGCGGAAAGCCATTGGGCAGCCGGTCGAGGGCTGCAGCGAGTTGGGTGAAGATGGTATCGGTCATATTGGTTTCTCCTAGTTCTTCAGATACTATACTTTATATAGCAAATCCGCATATCGCCTAAGCATTTCGCTGACCACGCCTCGCAGCGGCAGGGTAGCAGCCATGCCGTAGACGGGCGCGCTCTCGCCTTTTTCCTCCGGGTGTGCCTTGACATGTTCGACCGCCTCGCGCAGGTCGCGGATAAATCTCTCGACAACGCCCGCTTGCGCATGGCGCAGGGTCAGTGCAATGTGAACTGCGGATGGCTTGTGCAGCGGATTTAGACTCCACTTGCGGCCCAGCATGAAATCCATCACCTTGTAGATATCGAGCGATTCGGACGCGAAGGCAATGATCCACAGCGGATCGCCCAGCACGTGAAGCTCGGGGATCTCGGCTATGCCTTTTTTGATAGCGACCGCTGTTTCCAGGATGCGCCGCGTAGCGTCCAGGTAGCCAGACTCGCCCATCGAGATCATGGCCGCCCAGCAAACGGCGCTCAGGCCGCCCGGACGGCTGCCGGCCATGTTGGGGGAAAAGTATAGGCCTCCGGGCCAGTCCGCTGCGGTGAAATACTGATAGCGGCGCAGTTCCAGGCCGCGATAGAGCACCACCGAGGTACCTTTGGCAGCGTAGCCGTATTTGTGCGTGTCGGCGGACATGGAAGTCACACCCGGCAAGCGAAAGTCGAAGGGCGGGATGGGGTAGCTGAGTCGCTCTGCCCAGGGCAGGATGAAGCCTCCCAGGCAGGAATCGGTGTGGAATCCGATGCCGCGCTGCCGCGCCAGTTTGGAGAGTTCGCGGATGGGATCTATCACGCCGTGGGGAAAAGTCGGCGCGGAGCCGATGATGGCGATGGTATTTCTGCTGATGGCGCGTTCCACGGCGCGGACATCAGCGTGGAAATCAGGGCCAACCGGCGTGTGGATCATCTTGATCCGGAAATATTGCGCGGCTTTATCGAAGGCCGGATGAGCGGTGACCGGCGCGATGATCTCAGGCCTCCTGATCCCGCGCCGGTCGCGCGCCCAATCGCGATAGGTTTTCATGGCCAGCAGGATGCTTTCCGTGCCGCCCGAAGTGACCGTGCCGCAGATCTCGGCATCCGCTTCTGATGCGCCCAGCATTCGGGCTGTCATAGCGACGATCTCGGATTCGAATTTGGAGGCGCTCGGCCAGATATCGGCATGGAGTGGATTGGCCTGCGAATGGATGGCGTAGACCCGATTGAGAAAATCCACAAAGGCGTCGTCGCCGTTATAGACCGCGCCGGAAGCGTAGCCCTCTTTCCAGCGGGCTTCTTCGCGGCCTTTGAGGGCTTCCAACTGGCGGAGGAGTTCTTCCCGGTCGAAGCCGGTTTCGGGGATGTGCGCAAACGTGGGGAAATCCTGCCGGTAGGGCTTGACCGTTCCTTCCAGTTGAGTCATGATCCCTTCGTATTCTTTCTCGATCATAGATTTTACGGCCGGGATGCGCCGCAGGTATTTTTCCATTCCCACCAGCCAGCGCGGGGGCAGCCATTTCAGTCGCTCTTGGATGTTTTGGATGTCCATTAGCTTCTCCTTGCATTCAGCCGTGCGTAGACCGGCCGGTTTCTGTGATAAAGGGTCACGAATTCTCTGAATAACTTATCGTAGATCTTGCGATGGTCGGGATTGGGCTGAAAGGTGTGGGCATTTGGATGCCCGCGGCGATTTCGTCGAAGGTGGTGCGCTTAAGCGCCACGCATGCCAAAAAAGCCGCGCCGCGCAATCCGGCCCGGATCGGGTCACGCACCTGGCGGATGGTGCGGTCCAACACGTCGGCGTGGATCTGGCACCAGACGTCCGATTTCGCCCCGCCTCCGATCATGTTGAGCGGATCCAGCCTGCGCTTGCAGAAGGGTTCCACGCCTTCCAGCAGCCAGCGTAAATTGTACGCTACACCCTCGAAAACCGCCCGCACGAAATCGCAGCGGTTGTTATCCAAGGACAGATTGTGGAATCCGCCCCGGATCAGTGCATCCTCCACCGGCGTCCGTTCGCCAACCAGCCATGGGGTGAAGATGACCCCACGGCTGCCGGCCGGAGCGCGGGCCGCCATGCGGTCGAAACGCGCGTACAGGTCAGCCGGGGGCGCGCCGCTTTCCAT
>JALHUM010000155.1 GCA_022865905.1 Anaerolineales bacterium
AGGTTTATCGTGACAACAACTTTCGCCCAGGCCGCGACAAGGTTGGCTATTCGGGCGTCGAAGCTTCGCTGGATGAAATCCTGATCGGAACACCTGGCAAGCGCGTCGTCGAGGTGGACGTGGCCGGCCAGGAGCTTGGCACCCTGCTGCCGCCGGTCGCGCCGGTGGCCGGTAAGAACGTGATCCTGACCATTGATTCCCGCCTTCAAGATGCCGCCCAGGCTGCCCTGGTCGGTGAGATTGATTCCTGGAACACCTATTATGGAAAAATCCGCATCTCCAGCGGCGTGGTCATCGCCATGAACCCGAAGACGGGCGAGATCCTGGCGATGGTCTCCTACCCGACGTATGAGAACAACCGCATGGCGCGTTTCATCCCAACCTATTACTACGAGCAGCTCAGTCAGGACCCGCGCCATCCATTGTTGAATACGGCCATATCTGCAACCTTTCCGCCAGGCTCGGTCTTTAAATTGTCCGCTGCGACTGGCGCTTTGAATGAAGGTGTGATCACGCTCGATAAGATCATCAGTGCACCCGGCGAAATATTCCTGTGCGAGAAATATTCGCCCAACGAGCCTTGCACGGATCAGAACCAGCGTCCTTTCGTGGATTGGATTTTCGATCAAAATCCTGGAGGTTTTGGCCAGATTGATTTCCTGCATTGCATTGCCTGGTCGAGCAATGTCTGTTTCTACAAGCTTGGCGGTGGTTACAAAGACGAAATTCCAGAGGGGCTTGACATCGAGCGCCTGAAACAGTATGCACGCGCCCTGGGCTATGACCAGCCTTCGGGCGTGGAATTGCTGGGTGAAGCCTCGGGCCTGATCCCCGACCCGGCCTGGAAACGCATCAACAAAGGCGAGAACTGGTCCACGGGTGATACCTATATTGCCACCGTTGGACAGGGTTACGTTGCCGCCACACCCATCCAGGTTTTAATGTCAGCGGCAACCATTGCCAACAACGGCAAGTTGATGCAGCCGACGATCATCCGCAGCGTTCAGGATGGTGAGGGCAACGTGCAAGAGTGGTGGTGGAATCCTGCTGATCTGACCGTCACAGCCACGCCGACCGGTGCTGGCAGCTACCAGATTTCCCCCTTCGTGCCAAACGTGAGGTGGGACATTACTACCGATCCGATTATAAAAGATTACCAGTGTAAGGATACCTATTGTACCGATACCGGCCTGATGAAGACGGTCCAATCCTGGGTAGTGAGCAAGATCCAAGAGGGGATGCGCCTAGCAGTCATGGACGCGCGCGGCACGCTCCACCGGGATACATCCTTCCTGAACTACCCGATTGCCGTGGCAGGCAAGACCGGTACGGCTGAATACTGTGACGATGTAGCCCTGGCCCAAGACCGCTGTAAGTTCGGTTTATGGCCTACCCATGCCTGGACAGTGGCTTACGCGCCCTTCGACGATCCAGAGATCGTTATCGTCGCTTTTGCCTATAACGCTGGCGAGGGCGCAAGTGTTGCCGCGCCGATCGTCAAACTCGTCATGGATGCCTACTTCGAGATCAAGGCCATTGATATCGCGCAAGGTCTCACTGGGGGACCGTAAACTTGATTCGACCTAAGGACGAGATATAATCTCGTCCTACGAAAGGCAGTATAATCGCCAGAAATGAGCAAGGCAGCTTCATTAATTGACATTAAAGGCATTCGAGATGGCTTGCTGGTCAAGCTGGGCGATGCGCCCTGGCCAGACTTGCAAGTCGCGCTTATCCATGCCGTTGACGAACGGCAGGCTTTCTTCAAAGGCGCGCGTCTCGCGCTGGACGTGGGCAGCCAGGTATTGCACGTGGCCGAATTGGCTGCGCTGCGTGAGCTGCTCTCGGAACGCGGCATCTTCCTATGGGCCGTCTTGAGCGAATCTTCGGTCAGCGAGCAGACTACCCAAAACCTCGGCCTGGCAACCCGCATCTCGAAGCCGCGCCCGGAAGCGGCGCGGTCCGCCCCAAAATCTGGCGTGGACGAGACAGCGCTCTGGTTAGCGCACACGCTCCGCTCGGGGGCGCGGGTCGAATTCCCCGGCCACGTGTTCGTGATGGGAGATGTCAACCCGGGCGCGGAAATCGTGGCGGGCGGCAGCATCGTGGTCTGGGGGCGGCTGCGCGGCGTCGTCCATGCCGGGGCGCAAGGCGAGGCAAGCGCGGTGGTCTGTGCGTTGGAGCTTTCGCCTACACAGTTGCGTATTGCAGGCGAGATCGCCGTGTCACCCAAACGGAAAGGCAAGATACAACCGGAGATCGCATGTCTGCAGGGTGGGGTTCTCGTGGCCGAGCCGTGGCAGGCATGATGGTTGCCAAGAACGCAGCCATAATGGTTGCCAAGTGCGCAACCATGCACAGATCAGGACGGTGAGATGACAGCAAAGGTGGTGACGGTAACATCGGGAAAAGGTGGCGTCGGCAAGACGACGGCTGTCGCCAATATTGGCGTGGCGCTGGCCGCCAAGGGGCAGAAAGTCGTTTGTGTAGACGGCGATATAGGCTTGCGCAACCTGGACATAGTTATGGGACTGGAAAACCGCATCGTCTACGACCTGGTGGATGTGATCGAGGGCCGCTGCCGGCTGCGCCAGGCGATGATCCACGATAAACGCCTGCCTGAACTCTATTTGATCCCGGCGGCGCAGACGCGCGACAAGACCGCCGTCTCGCCGAGCGATATGGTACGCCTGTGCGACGAGCTGCGCCTGGAATGTGACTGGGTGTTGATCGATTCTCCGGCTGGCATTGAACGCGGTTTTCGCAATGCAATCGCGGCGGCTGATAAGATCATCGTGATGACCAATCCAGAAATCTCGGCGGTCCGGGATGCCGACCGTGTGATCGGCCTGGTGGAGGCCGAAGAAAAAAGCTCGCCCGAACTCGTCCTCAACCGGTTGAATTTAGCCATGGTAAAACGGGGCGATATGCTCTCGGTAGACGATGTGCTCGACCTGCTGGCGATCAAACTTCTTGGTATCGTTCCCGAAGACGAAGGCGTCATCGTGGCTTCGAATAGGGGCACGCCGCTCACGCTGGATTCAAAAAGTAAAGCCGGGCAGGCGTTTCATCATATCGCCCGGCGCTTGCTAGGTGAAGAGGTGCCGTTCATCGAACTTGAAACCCAGGGATTATGGCAGCGTCTGCTGGGGAGGAAATGAGATGAACTTCATTGACCGCATGTTGGGACGGAAGAAAAGCGCCGGAAGCGCCAAAGAGCGTCTGCAATTTGTCCTGATCCACGACCGTACCGACCTAACGCCAGCCGAGCTAGAAGCGCTCAAGGATGATTTGATCGAGACCATCTCGCGGCACGTGGATATCGATTCCACCGCTGTGAGAATCACCGTTGCCCAGGATGGACGTTCCCAGCGCCTGGTGGCCGATATTCCCTTGCGGAACACAACCCGCCGCCGTCCGCGCTGATTGCCGGGTGTAACCCTTCAGCGCGAGCGGCGTGAACGCCGCTCGCGACGGCGTTTTCTGGTCATTCCTATGTTACGTGGTGAATTTTGGAGGCATTTCGATTTCTGGCTGCTGGGGGCGGTCATCCTGGCCAATGCGATTGGCATTGCCATGATCCGCTCGGCCATCGCTGGAAATGAGACCCTCCTGCCGCAGGTCAACCGTCAGATCCTATATGCCGGGATCGGCCTGGCCGTCATCGTCATCGTCACGATCCTGGATTATCGCTACTGGTCTTCATTGGATCGCGTCCTCTACCTGGTGACGATGCTCTTTCTCGTCATCCTATACTTTTCAGGCATCGCCCGTTTTGGCTCAGCGCGCTGGTTCACGGTTGGCTCGATCTTGATCCAGCCGGCGGAAATCGCCAAGCTGGCGATGATCATCGCTCTGGCCGATTACTTTGCCCGCAGCCAGGATGCGCCGCGTGATTGGTTCTGGCTTGCCAAGAGCCTGCTCATCGCTGTGGGGTTGATGATTTGGATCCTCTTGCAGCCCAACCTGAGCAATGCGATCGTCATCATGGTCATCTGGGCGGCTATGGTATGGGTGAATGGGTTGCAGCTCAAACATCTGGCCGCGATCATTGTAACGGGACTGCTCGCTTTCACTGCCGGCTTCCCGTTCCTACCGACTTACCAGCAGGAGCGCATCCTCAACTTCATCTTTCCTCCTGCGAATGCCAGTTATGGCGCAACTTACAACGTTTCGCAAGCCCTGATCGCGCTCGGCTCCGGCGGATGGTTTGGAAAGGGATATGGTCTCGGAACACAGACCCAGTTGCGGTTCATGAAGGTGCGTCATACCGACTTTATTTTCTCGGTCATCGGCGAGGAGTTCGGACTAGTTGGCGCGGTGCTTACCCTCGCGCTGCTGGCATTCATTATTTACCGCTGCCTGCGTGCGGCGCGGCTGGCGCGTGATCCCTTCGGCTCGCTGCTCGCTTACGGCGTCGCAGTGTTGATCTCCTTCCAGGCTGCAGTCAACATTGCCGTCAACCTGAACCTGATGCCCGTCAGCGGCCTGCCGCTCCCGTTCATCAGTCAAGGTGGCAGCGGCCTGCTCTCATTGATGTTCGGTATTGGTCTGGTGGAAAGCGTCATCGTGCGCCACAAGTCGCTGGAATTTGCCTAACTGGAGACTACCATGGATACTTCGACTTTGCTCAGTACGGGCCTCGAACCTGCTCGCGTTCGCTTTGCGCCTTCTCCCACCGGGCGGATGCACCTCGGTTCCGCCCGGACAGCGCTCTATGATTACCTGCTGGCGCGTCGCACCGGCGGAAAGTTCATCCTGCGCATCGAGGATACCGACACAAAGCGGACAGTGCCCGGCGCGGAACAGGAGTTGATAGATGGCCTACGCTGGCTGGGTCTTGAATACGACGAAGGCCCAGACGTGGGAGGCCCGTGTGGGGCATACCGCCAGTCCGAGCGGCGCCAGCTATACCACGAACAGATCGCGATCCTGCTGGAGAAAGGCGCGGCTTACCCGTGCTTTTGTACACCCGACAGGCTGGAACGCGTCCGCCGCGAGCGGCAGAAGCAGAAAATGAATACCGGCTACGATGGCCTCTGTCGCACGATTGATCCCGATGAGGCCCGGCGACGCATTGCTAATGGCGAACGGCACATCATCCGCTTCAAGACGCCTCGACAGGGCAGCACCACCGCGCTGGACGTGCTGCGCGGGCCGATCACCGTTCAGAACAGCCAGATTGACGATTACGTTCTCATAAAATCTGACGGCTTGCCCACTTACCATTTCGGGGCGATGGTGGATGATCATCTGATGGAAATCACCCACGTGATCCGTGGTTCGGAATGGCTCTCGACCTTCTCCCTTCATGCGCTCATCGTGCGCGCTTTCGGCTGGGAAGAACCGGTTTGGATACACCTTTCGATTTTCCTCAAGCCTTCCGGCAAGGGCAAGATGAGCAAGCGTGACAACACCGTTGCACTCGATAGCGGCTACTCGATCTATGTCAACGATCTGATGGATTTCGGCTACATCCCCGAAGGTGTGCTGAACTGGATCGTGCTGATGGGCTGGGGCGTGTCCGAAGACGATGTGATGACCCTCGATCAGATGGTGGATAGATTCGATATAGCCAGCCTAAGCCCGGCGCCGGCTGCCATCAACTTTACCAAGCTCGACCACTTCAGCGGGACTCACATCCGCGCCCTGCGGACCGAGGACCTGGCCGCACGTACCAAGCCATACTTCACCTCGGCCGGCCTCACCGTGGAGGATGCCAGACTCCTGCGCATTGTCCCGCTCATCCGCGAACGCCTGGTCACGTTGGATGATTGCCTGCCCTTCGCAGCTTGGTTCTTCAAAGAGACCGTCGAGCCGAAGCCGGAAGAACTCATCGGCAAGAACCTGACCGCCGCCCAATCGGTGGAAATCACCCGAAAAGCCTATGAAATCCTGGCTGGATTGCCTGCAATCACCCGCGCGACTGCCGAACCGGCCTTGCGCCAATTGATCTTGGAACTCGGCCTGAACGCCAATCAAGTCTTCAGCATCCTGCGCGCCGCAGTGACGGGTCAGACCGTCAGCCCGCCGTTGTTCGAGAGTATGGAAATTGTGGGGAAGGAGAAGGTGCTGGAGAGGGTGAGGAGGGCGATTACTTTATTGGAAAAGCAAAGGTGATGGTTACTTAATGAATTGCCGCGCCAGGTAAATCATCCCCACTACGAACCCAATCGAGACAACAATCCGGCGCAAGGTGGCAGGCTTGATCTTGCTGGCTAGCCGTCCGCCCAGCGCGCCGCCGAGCAGCGCGCCGACAGCCATAAGCAGTGCGACCGTCCAGTTGACTTTGCCGGAGAAGACGAAGAAGAGCGCCGCGGCGACGTTGGTTGCGAAGGCGATGCCCTGCTTCAGAGCGTTCAGACGCGTCAGATTATCGTTCAGAACCAGTCCCAGGACGGCCAGCACGATGACGCTCAGCCCGGCGCCAAAATAACCGCCGTAGATAGCTGCCAGGAAAACCGGGATAAATGCCCAAAATTCGGATACGACCTTTGCTTTCTCTTGTTCCTGGCGGTGGGTCAGCCAGGCGCGCACGGGATTCTGGATAGCCAGCAGGGTGGAAGCCAGAAGAATAAGGTAGGGCACAAGATCAGAAAAGAGATTCTCGCCGGTGTTCAGGAGCAGGATACCGCCTACCAGGCCGCCGAGCACTCCAGCGGGGAGCAATACCCATAGTCGTTTCTTCTGGTCTATCAGATCTTTGGACTGGGCCAGCGTCCCGCCCAGATAGCCTGGGCAGATCGCCACGGTGTTAGTCACATTGGCCGAGACGGCGGGAAGCCCGATTGCCATCAACACCGGGAAAGTGATCAACGTGCCGCCTCCGGCTAGGGCGTTGATCATCCCGGCGGCGACGGCGGAAAGAGCGGCGAAGATGTAATCAATGAGGGTCATGAATTAATCTTTGTTGGGGTATTGTTAATCTTGCTTTTAGCTTGACCACTCTCCCGTATTCGGCGGGAAAAACCTAAACACAAGGACACCAAGTACACAAAGGGGGAAAAGAGCCTTGATTTTATGCTTTTTCCCCTTCGTTACCTTTGTGTACTTTGTGTTTGAAAAAGCCTTTCCCGTTAAAACGGTAAAACCAGTTTGACAAATCAGTCGAGATTCTTGATCTCGTGAGATCATATAAAAACCTATTTTTGGAAATAGTTCTGGTACAAATCCTCCCGAACGTAAACCAGCCCCACGTCGTTGCGATAGACCAAATGGTAGCCGCTGATTGTTTCATTGTCAGCGTCGTGGTAAAACTGCTGGTTGCGAAAAAAAACATCAGGATCAATGCCAGTTACATCCGGATTTAGATAATCACGGATACGTTGCTCTAGCAGCAATAATATGTCAAAGTTGTTCTCCTGAATGTAACTATATTCCAACAAATCATATGTGGTCTGTATTGTCCACCCGGTTGTTTCGGGTACGTATAGGCGGTAATCGTAATAAACATATAAAGGCCCCGCAGGTATAGGTGAAAGAGCATTTAGGCTTTGATCATAGAACTGGATGCGGGGATTATTATCCGCCCGGTGCAAGCTCGCATTAATAATCTGACCATCCTGGTTTACAAATAAAACGGCCTGAATGAATACTACCAGTAAAATGAGGATGGGAGCGAGTTTCGCTGTTGCCTTGACGAAACCTGACTTAAGGGTGGTTTTATCTAGTATCCACTTTTCGGGTAACAGGACGATTAAGCTAGAGAAGAGCGGCAATGCCACAGGTATCCAGTATTGGAACTTGAAATGCGTTACGGATAAAAGGAGAATGGTGATCGGGAGAAACCAGGCCAGTATCAAACCGTGTAGCAGGCGTTGTGGTCCGCGCCATGCTCCCCAAATCGCTGCTCCCAGGGCAACAAGCAGGAAAACCGCCTCACCGTAAGATTCCCGCATGAGCGGCCAGGCTGCTGCCAGTCCCTTTTCATAAACGACGCCATATCCTTCTGAAAGCAGAAAGGTTTGTTTGTGCAAGATATATCCATAAGCAGTTCGTGCCCAGTGTGAAAGTAAAAAGGGATTGGCAATCAGTAAGGCTAGCGCCATTACTAATAGAAAAGCGGCTGCCATCCCAATAAGTTTCTTCCAAGATGCCTTTTTGAGTAATAGCCCAAGTATAAGTGTCAAACCCATTGCTAGGAAGAAATATACTCCCACCAATTTTATTGCAGTAGCAATGCCAGTTGTTGCTGCTGCAAAAAGGAAGTTCCAACCGAAACGCAGGTTATCACGTTTGAGAAAGAATATGGTCAGTACTACGAATAAAAATGTAATTCCATCTGGGTGCCACCACAGATTATTTTGAACTACGGCGGGAACGCAAAGCAGGAAAGCAAATAGCAACACCGATCGATAGGTATGGAAACCATCATGCATATAGGTTAGGAGCATTAAGGCTGCTAACATGGGGAGCACGCTTATTAATTGGCGCAGGATTAACATTACAAGGGGGATGTCTGTTATATATCCCAGCCACTGTAGTGGCAATAATACAGCAGCCGAAAGCCCGAAGTATGGGAAACCATAATAATAGTACTCGTAAAATACAAAGGACCGGAGAGCCTGATTTAAATTCTCCGCCGTTGCAATCATGTGAAATACGTATGGCAAGGGGGATGCTTCGTCTGGCTGGAACATTTGAACCAGTGCCAGATTCTCGGACGCGGCCGAATTCGGCAATGAAAACAAAATTAATACAATCAATGCCATGAGTAGAAGAAGGAAAAAAATACGTTCTTGTTTGGATGCCATAGTTCTGGTATAACCGACATGGTCACAAACTGCGGTTTTTGTCACCTAATTTGCAGAGGTACCCAGCAGAGAGTGTCGCTCCCATAGGGTCTGACAAGTTGGTTTTTGCCGATTTTGATGCATTGAGGCGGGATTTAATGTGCTGGAACCGAGCTGGCAAAAGCACAATTTACAATTATCCACGCTTTAATCTGCTAAACTTTACTTTGCCCGACTATCTTCGCCCAGGTATCTCTCAGCGTCACCGTGCGATTGAATACCAGGTTGCCAGGGGTGGAATCGGGGTCGGTGCAGAAGTAACCGGTGCGCTCGAACTGGAATTTATCGCCGGGTTTGGCCTCAGCGAGAGAGGGTTCGAGACAGCAATCGATCAGTACTTCGAGCGAGTTGGGGTTGAGGATGCTGTCGGTATTTTCGATCTCATCCGGGCGTTCGACGGCGAATAACTGCTCATATAGACGGACTTCAGCCCTAACGGCGTGCTGCGCCGAGACCCAGTGGATAGTGGACTTGACCTTGCGACCGTCGGGCGCGTCGCCGCCGCGCGTGGCTGGGTCGTAAGTACAATGCACCTCGTTCACCGCGCCCGTCCCTGGGTCCCGCACGACCGAAGTACAGGTGACGAGATAGGCATAGCGTAAGCGCACCTCGTTGCCTGGGAACAATCGGAAATACTTGGGTGGCGGCGTCTCGCGGAAGTCGTCCTGGTCAATATAGAGTACCTTCGAGAACGGGACTTTGCGCGTCCCGGCGGATTCGTCTTCTGGATTGTTGACCGCTTCTATTTCTTCAACCTGGCCTTCGGGATAGTTGTCAATGACCAGTTTTAGCGGCTTCAAGACTGCCATGCGGCGCGGGGAAAGCTTGTTCAGGTCATTGCGGATGCAGGCTTCGAGCAGGGCCATTTCCACCCAGGAATTGGTCTTTGCGACGCCGATCCTGTCGTTGAAGTCGAGGATGGCCTCGGGGTTGACGCCGCGCCGGCGCAAGCCGCGCAGGGTGGTGAGACGTGGGTCATCCCAGCCGTGCACCACACCCATTTCGACTAGTATGCGCAGTTTGCGCTTGCTCATCATGGCGTAGGTCAGGTTAAGGCGGGAAAACTCGATCTGACGAGACTTAAACTCGCCTAATTGCTCCAAGAACCACTCGTAGAGCGGGCGGTGGATCTCGTATTCGAACGAACAAAGCGAGTGGGTGATGCCTTCCATCGAGTCGTTCTGGCCGTGCGACCAGTCGTACATCGGGTAGATGCTCCACTTGTCGCCGGTGCGGTGGTGTGTTGCGTGCATGATGCGGTACATGACCGGGTCGCGCATGAGGATGTTGGGGTGGGTCATGTCAATTTTGGCGCGCAGCACACGGCTGCCTTCCGGGAACTCGCCATTCTTCATCCGTTCGAGCAGATTGAGATTTTCTTCGACCGAGCGGTTCCGGTAGGGGGATTCCGTTCCGGGTTTTAGCGACATTTCCGTCTTGCTCCACTTGGCTTTGTACAGCGTGCCGCGGCTGACGCTCATTTCTTCTGCGGACTGGTCGTCCACGTAAGCCAAGCCCTTTTTGACGAGGCGGACAGCCCACTCGTAGAGACGGTCGAAGTAATCCGAGGCGAACGTCACTTTGGCCCAACGGATGCCCAGCCACTGAGCGTCCTCTTCGATGGCTTCGACGAATTCAGTCTCTTCCTTGGTAGGGTTGGTGTCGTCGAAGCGCAGGATCAACTCGCCGCCGAACTCTTTGGCGGTGTTGTAATCAATCAGGAAGGCTTTGACGTGGCCGATGTGCAGGTAGCCGTTCGGTTCGGGGGGCAGGCGTGTGCGGACGTAGTCGAAGCGGCCAGTTTTCAGGTCCTCGGCGACGGCTTCTAGGATAAAGTTGGTGGGCTTGGATCCGTTGGTGTCCATGGGACTGTCCTTCTGGCGTATAATTTCAGCCGGAGCAAGAATGCCTTCGAGGTGTCTATAATGGTAGCCCGAAGTATGGCTACCATTATAACAAATAGAAATGGAGGTTGGAAAATGACAGAACAGCGCAGCGGTTACCTGGGAACGTATTTCAACAAGGATGTCGTTCTGCGGCTGGCGGCCATCGCCCGCATCTCTTCCTGGGTAGTTGTTGGGATTTATGCTGCCCAGTTCCTTGTACAGGCGGTGTCCATGATCCTGCAAATCGTGCGCGGCTTTTGGATGGGGATGGGCTACACCGACTACGCATTGAACTTTATCCTCCTGTTTGAACAGCCTTTGCGCGGCGTGGTCTATTTCATTGTGTTGCAGGCCATGGCGCAGGTGATGCTGATGTTCATGGACATCGAAGACAATACCCGCCGCGCGGCGAGGGAGGTCATCCAGAAGGTAGGATAGTTTTTAATTGCTGGCGCTGCCTGGACGGAGGTGCTTACGTATGATAGAATTCCCCCGCTTGCTCGGTGGGGGCTCGTCTAATGGTAGGACAGCAGACTCTGGATCTGTATGTGGAGGTTCGAGTCCTCCGCCCCCAGCCTTTTCTGGAGTTCAAATCCCCTCTGGGGGACGGTGTCCTCCGCCCCCAGCCTTGACCCTCGCGCGAGGGTCTTTTTCTTTCTGGAGATCAATCCTTATCATGCCTGCTATGCAATCGGAGGGTCAGGTCGCGCAACTGGGTGAAGCTGATGGGCTTGATGAGGATGTAATCAGCAGAATCTCGATAGGCGTCGCCCAGACGCGCGTCCGCAGTAGCGATAACGACGATCGTCTTTTGCAGCCGCTTGTCGGCGTGGATCTGGTTTAACAAATCATCGCCAGAAAGCCCCGGGAGATGCAAGTCCAGCAGCACAAGGTGAGGCGTGCCCTCTTTCAGGCGTTGGCGCGCGGTTAACCCATTGACGATCGTTTCGACCTCATAGTTGGCCGCCATTAAAGCTTCGGAAAAGATCGTGGACAGATCTTCATCGTCTTCAATTACGTATGCTAGATCACTCATGCTGTATTCCTCCTGCCTGGGCGATTGGCAATATTACGGTGAAGACACTCCCGACGCCCACCGTGCTTTTCACGGCTACATCCCCACCCATGAGAGCGACGAGCTGATTGACGATAGACAATCCCAGGCCAAAGCCGGCGTATTTACGGGTCATGCTGTTATCAACCTGACGGAATGGATCGAAAATGTGTTCCTGTTCATCCTCTGGTATGCCCATGCCGGTATCCTGAACTTCCATGGCCCAATGCTTCCTATCCGGGCAGAACAAGCGAATATGCACAGAGCCTTTTTCGGTGAATTTCAAGGCATTATTGACCAGGTTCACCAGGATCTGCTGCAACCGTCTGAGGTCGCCAATCAGGATTTCGGGTAATTCTGGCTCGATCTCGCCGGTCAGGGCGAGGTGTTTATCGGCAGCTGTTTTGAACATCAGACCGCGCACATTGTCGAGCAGATCGCTTGGTTTGAAGGGGTGGATCTTGAGGGACATTTTGCCGGCTTGGATTTGAGCCTGGTCGAGCAAATCGCTGACGATATCCAGCAGCCGATGCGTGTTCGAGATGACGCGCTCGGATGCCCGGGCCTGTCTCTCGTTGATCGGGCCGTAAACGGCCTCCTTGAGCATTTCCACGTGCCCGAGGATGGCGTTCAGCGGGGTGCGCAGCTCGTGCGAGACGGTCGCCAGGATGGTGTCCTTCATCTTCTCGATTTCCGCCTCGTGGGTATAATCGCGGAAGATGGCCACCGTCCCGATGGGCGTTTCTTCGGTATCGAAGACCTGCGCAGAGCTGACGGAAAAAGTCTTCCTTCCCCAGTG
>JALHUM010000156.1 GCA_022865905.1 Anaerolineales bacterium
CGCAATTTTTCCAAATGATTGCCGGGCGGGGATTGGAGGTTGATGCGCGCATTCGCGGCGTGGATCATTGCCAGTTTTCGGTAGGCCGCCTTTTGAATATCTCCGGGCAGACGGGTTGACCATTCGCGCTTGAAGATCTTGCGGGTTTCTTCGTCTTTGAACGACTGGATCATATCACAATTATATATCGTTTTTCGATAAGCGGCAAGTCGTTTGGTTACGAGTTATCATTAAGGAGCGCCTTCCACGCGGCGGCTAGGTGCACGTAGAGAGCACACATGGGGTTGGGGCGGCTTTCGAGGTGTGGTTCAAGGTAGTTTAGGCCAATCTCCTCTCTGGCGGATACCCTTGCTCGGCGCGGGTCTTCGCGTCGCGACATCGTCCCCGCCGAAGGCCCCCGCCGAAGGTCCCCGTAGGGGGCAGGGGGTAGGGGAAGCACCCCTCGCGCAGCATACCCACGAAGTAATCGAAGGGTGAAGGGGGCGGTGCGCAGCGTAGGGGGTAGCACACCCGCGAAGAATTCCCGCGAAGTACCCGGAGGGTGAAGGGTGATGTGTGCCTGACCCCGCCGAGCTTCTGACCGCCCATAGGCCCCCGTTTTAAGGGGGTAGGTCTCCTGCCAGTTACCCCAAACGAACCCACCTGGCATTTGTCCCGTCTTCCCCTTGCTAATTTAGAACATTTGTTTTATAATTGTACTTGGCACGGGACGGCCATTCGTTTTGTGCCTTTTTTGTCACATGATCTGTCCGAAATTTTATCCAGAAAGCGAGCGATGATGGCGCTGCCCCTTGGATTACCTCCCCCCACCGCACACCAGCCCCTGGTTTCACCGAAACTGGGGGGCTGCAAGCGCAAGCACGCGGACCAGCCCGGCAAGGAGGGCGTCCGTTTGCAAGGCATCTTCACCTCTTGCTACATGCCCCTCTCGGAACACCCCCTATTCGTTCCTCTTCGATCCTCAGATTCGAATGCCTGTGATCTTTCTTCTCCAACAATTAAGCGATATAAGCCCCGTTCTTTGAAAGTGTCTACATAATATTCTCACTAAAAATTATTCTAATTTTCATGAGAATTTTATCTTCTAGTTTTAGAATAGAGAGATCAGGCAGTTAAAAACTGACGAACGTACCTTTTGAGCTACAAGGAGGTCGAAATGACCAGGAATCGAGTGATTTACTTGTTATTGGTAGTGGTGCTGGCAGGAACCTCGGGGTTATTCGGCGCCGCCGCGGGTGGCTTCGTCGTCTACCGGACCGTGAGCCAGGTCCAGCCGGCCAGCCTGACGGATTCTGCCCCGCTGGTCCAGGCTGTTCAGGCCAATAATGGTCAGCAGACTCTTATCATCAACACCACCGACATCCAGACCACCATCACCCAGGCGGTGAAGAAAGTCGGCCCAGCAGTCGTGACCGTAGTAGGCACCCTCCCCGGGCAGATGACCATCTTCGGGCAGACCGGCGACCAGACGGTTAGCGGCAGCGGCATTTTCATTTCTGACCAGGGATACATCCTGACCAATAACCACGTCGTGGAAGGGACAAAGGATGTGAACATCGTCCTGTCCGACGGCAGCCAGGAAGCGGCAACCATCGTGGGAACCGACCTGTATTCCGACATCGCCGTACTAAAGACGGATGGGAAGGTGCCGGCAGTGGCGAGCCTGGGCAACTCGGATGTGCTGAATCCTGGCGAGTCGGTCATTGCCATCGGTTCACCGTTGGGCGATTTCAAGAACACGGTGACGGTGGGTGTGGTCAGCGCGACCGGGCGATCCATTGACACCGGGCAGGGTTACCAGATCGAAGACCTGATCCAGACGGACGCGGCCATTAACCAGGGCAACTCTGGCGGCCCGCTTGTCAACCTGGCCGGGGATGTGATCGGCATCAATACCCTGATCGTGCGTAATAGCGGAAGCGGCACAGTGGCAGAGGGTCTGGGCTTTGCCATCCCGATCAACACGGCGCAGGCAGTGGCCGAGCAGATCATACAGACGGGTTACATTTCGCGACCCTATCTGGGGATTAGCTTCCAGGCCATTACCCCCGACATCGCCGCGGCTTATAACCTGCCAGTCCAATGGGGCGTTTACATTTCCAAAGTTGCTGTCAACAGCCCGGCCAGCCAAGCTGACTTGCAGCGAGGTGACATCATCACAAGCATTGGCGGCGTTTCTTTAGATGAGGCCCACTCTTATATCAACATCTTGTTCACCTACAAGCCAGGCGACCAGGTGACAGTGGAATTCGTACGAAACGGCAAGGCACAACAGGTGCAGGTCACGCTGGGCGAATCGAATTCTGGTTCGTAGTCATTTGGAGTCTATTTCGACGGCGCGCCGCCTTGGCAACCTACCCCCATCCACGCCAGGAACTCGACATTCCCCTTCGGCCCCAGCAGCGGACTGCGGATCAGCCCGCGCACGCCGAAGCCCTCAGCCTCAGCAAAGGTCAGTACATCTGTCAGCACGGCGCGGTGCACCGCCGGGTCGCGGATCACGCCCTTGTTTTTCGCCGTCTCCTTCCGCCCAGCTTCGAACTGGGGTTTGATGAGGGCGATGATGCCCCCCCCTTCTTCCCTCCCCATTTTCTCCGAAAATGGGGAGGGAGTGGGGAGGGCAAGCCACCCCTTCACCACCGGCAGCAAAATCTTGAGCGAAATAAACGAGGCATCAATCGTCACCAGGCTGACCGGCTCCGGCAGAGACTCCACAAACCGTGCATTGGTTTCTTCCATTATCACCACGCGCGGGTCGTTGCGCAGCTTCCAGTGCAGGAGGCCTTTGCCCACGTCAATGGCGTAGACTCTCGCCGCCTCGCGCTGGAGCAGGCAATCAGTGAAGCCGCCGGTCGAAGCGCCCACGTCTGCGCAGACGCGGCCGCGCACATCCACACTAAAGGCTGTCAGCGCGGCCTCCAGTTTTTCGCCGCCGCGCGAGACGAAAGGTGGACCAGGCTCCAGGTCCAGGCGTGCAGCAGGCGCGATAGGAGTGGCGGGTTTCAGCACCACCTGTCCATCCACGCGCACCTGTCCCGCCATGATCAAAGCCTGAGCCTTCGTCCGACTTTCAGCCAGACCTTTCTCAACCAGAAGCGTGTCCAAACGAACTTTCGCCATGCCCTAATTCTATTACGTTTTACGCTTTACGTTTTGCTCACACAGGGTAAAATAAAGCCATGCTGACCGCCCTGCTCAAAACCATGCGCCCGCGCCATTGGACAAAGAACGCCTTCATCTTCGCCGCCCTGGTGTTCGACGGCAAACTCTTCGACCTGCCCGATTTCCTGCGCACGTTGGCCGGTTTTGGCCTTTTCTGTCTCATTTCCAGCGCCGTCTACATTTTCAACGACCTGTTCGATCTGGAAGCCGACCGTCAGCATCCGGTGAAGCGTGACCGCCCTCTTGCATCGGGAAAATTGGCCGTTCCGGTCGCCATTGCCGCCGGCTCGATCCTGACCTTCATGACGCTCGCGCTGGGCTACTGGCTGGCCTGGCAGTTCGACCTGGTACTGCTGGTTTATTTTGCCATGATCCTGGCCTACTCAAAATGGCTCAAGCACATTCCCGTCCTGGACGTGCTTGTGCTGGCCACCGGCTTCGTCTTGCGCGTCCACGCCGGGACGATGCTCATCACGGTGGAACGCTTCTCGCCCTGGATGTACGTGGTCATGACCCTGCTGGCGCTCTTTCTCGGCTTCGGCAAGCGTCGCGCCGAATTGGCCCTGCTGGCAGATGACGCCGCCAACCACCGCAAAGTCCTCGACGGCTACACCCTGCCGCTACTCGACCAGTTCATCACTATTGTCTCCAGCATGACAATCGTGGCCTACTCGCTGTACACCTTTTTTCGCCCCGAAGCGCCCGGCGGGTATGCCCTGATGTTGACCATCCCCTTTGTGGTTTATGCCATCTTCCGCTACCTCTACCTCATCCATGTCAAGGATGCCGGCGGCGAGCCGGAGGAGATTCTGCTCTCCGACCGGCCCTTCCAGATCTCCATTTTACTCTGGGGGCTGGCCGTGCTGGCCGTGTTCTATTTATCATAGAGCGGATGGTTCGACTTCGCTCACCACAAGTTGCCAATCCGCTCCACCCTATGACTACATCCTCTGCTCCCGGCAAAATCATCCTCTTCGGCGAACATGCCGTTGTCTACGGCCGGCCTGCGCTGGCCGTTCCGGTGACGCAGGTGCAGGCGACGGCGACGGTCAGCGCAACCTCCCGCCCCGGGATCTGGATCGAAGCCCCCGAAATTGGCCTTGCCTCCGAGCTCTCCCGCCTCGCCCCGGACCATCCGTTGGCTGCCGTTATAAAGGGTGTTTTCTCCGCCTTGCCCCCCCCTGTGTCCCCCCACATTTTCAAAGAAAATGGGGTGGAATCAGGGGGGGCAACCATTCATGTCACCTCCACCATCCCGGTCGCCTCGGGACTCGGCTCCGGCGCGGCGGTGTCGGTTGCGATCATCCGGGCGCTCTCTGCATTCCTCGGCCAGCCGCTGCCAGATGAACGCGTTTCCACCCTGGCCTACGAGGTGGAAAAACTCCATCACGGCACGCCCTCCGGCATTGACAATACCGTCGTCACGTACGCAAAACCGGTCTATTTCGTCAAGCCCCCCTCTCCCCCGGGGAGAGGAGCCAGGGCTCGCGCTGAGCAAAGTCGAAGCGGTGAGGTCGAAATCCTCCGCGTCGGCGCGCCGTTCACGATTGTGATTGGCGATACCGGCCTCTTCGCGCCGACGAAAGAATCCGTCAGCGACGTGCACACACTTTGGGAAGCGGATCAACCGCGTTGGGAGAAAGTTTTCGACGAGGTGGAAGAAATCGTCCAAAAAGCGCGCCGCGTCATTGAAACGGGTGACATCCCCGCCCTCGGCCCGCTGATGGACAAGAACCACAAATTGCTCCAGGAAATGACCGTTTCCTGCCCTGAGCTGGATCGGCTGGTGGAGGCTGCTCGCAGGTCCGGCGCGCTCGGGGCCAAACTCTCCGGCAGCGGGCGCGGAGGGAATATGATCGCGCTGGTCAATGCAAGAAACGCTCCGGCGTTGGCCGAGGCGCTGATATCCGCCGGGGCAAAGCGGACGATTGTCACGACGGTTTAGGCTGCCGCCACCGGATTGCTCAACTTTCCCAATCCCTCGATCTCCACTTCAACTATATCCCCCGATTTAAGCTGGCCCACCCCGGCCGGCGTGCCGGTGAAGATCAGGTCGCCCGGTTCGAGCGTCATCACCGAAGAGATGAAGGCGGCCAGTTTGCCCACGTTGAAGACCATATCGCGCGTGGAAGCCATCTGACGCGGCTGGCCGTTGACCTTGCAGGTGACGAGCGCGTCGGAGGGATCGAACTCGGTATCCACCCACGGCCCGAAGGGGCAGAAGGTGTCGAAGCCTTTGGAGCGCGTCCACTGGCTGTCAGTCTTCTGCAGGTCGCGAGCGGTCACATCGTTGCCAACGGTATAGCCCAAAATATAATTCTGGGCTTCCTCGGCCGTGACGTTGCGGCAGCGCTTGCCGATAACCACGACCAGTTCCGCCTCGTGCTCCACCTGCTGCGATTGCGGCGGGAGGAGTATCCTGTCGCCCGGATTGATGATGGCTGAAGGCGGCTTCATGAAGATCAACGGTACTTTGGGCACTTCGGCGTTGTGCTCTTTGGCGTGCTCGGCATAATTCCGCCCGATGCAGAGCACCTTGCTGGGCTGGACAGGCGCCAGCAGACGCACTGTGGCCAAGGGGGTTTCCGCCTCCGAACGTCGATACTGGCCGAACAAGTCTCCCTGGATATCGCCAACTTTATCTTCGAGTATCCAGCCGTAACGCGGGGTTTCATTCTTGATTTGGTAGCGGATGATGCGCATGGTTTCTCCGGTTGAAGATTAAAGGTTGAAGGCTTCGCCCTGAGGCTCAGCCCGAAGGGTTGCATCTGCAAGTCTAACCTGCAACCTTCCAACATGCAACCTTCAACGGTATAATTTCTATTAGGCAAAATTCATTTTGTCGAACCCTGGGCGCATAGCTCAGTTGGTTAGAGCGCTTCTCTTACACAGAAGAGGTCAGGGGTTCGAGTCCCTTTGCGCCCACCAGGGCAGGTGCATGTCACTTAGAAGTGGGGTGGACTTTTAAAGTCCGCCCCACCTAATTACAAGGAGAACCTTCATGTCCGACTTCCTCTTCCGCGGCTCCCTCGCCGACCTCGACCCCGATGTTTACGAATTGACCCAGCTCGAAGCAGAACGCCAGTGCCGCAAGTTGATCCTCATCCCCAGCGAAAGCCAGGCCCCACTCGCTGTTCGAGAAGCGATGGCCTCCGCCTTCCAGAACGTTTACGCCGAGGGCTATCCCGATGAAGAGACGCGCTGGATGTCCGAGAAAGAAATCCTCGATTACCCAAAGCGACTGGCGCATTACCGCCGCTACTCCGACCCGCGCTACTACAAAGGCGTCGAATACGCCGATACCATCGAATCCCTGGCGCGCCGCCGCTGCGCCGAGGCCTTTGCCGCCAACGGCATCAAGCCCAACCAGATCTACGTCAACGTGCAGGCGCTTTCCGGCGGGCCCGCCAACAACGCCGTCTACCACGCCCTGCTCGAACCCGGCGATACGGTCATGGGCATGAGCCTGTTCCACGGCGGTCACCTCTCGCACGGTTCACCGGTCAACCGCTCGGGGAAGTACTACAACATTGTCTCCTACACCGTCGATTCCTATCACGAGCAGTTGGATTACGATGCCATCCTGGCGCTGGCCAAGGAACATAAACCGAAGATGATCATCGCCGGTTACTCTTCCTACCCGTGGATCCCCAACTGGCAGAAATTCCGCCAGATCGCGGATGCGGTGGATGCCTACTTGTTGGCCGACATCGCCCACATCGGCGGGTTGGTGGCGGCCGGCGTCGTCCCCTCCCCGATCGGCTACGCACACGTCATCACCTCGACCACGCACAAGACCCTCGACGGTCCGCGCGGCGCCATCATCCTGACTATCGACAAGGAACTGGCAAAACAGGTGGATAAGGCCGTCTTCCCCGGTGAACAGGGGGGGCCGCACGTCCAGATCTTTGCGGCGCTGGCCCTGACCTTCAAATTGGCGCGCACCAGGCAGTTCGAGAAACTCCAGATGCAGACGCTCAGGAACGCCCTGGCCATCTCGGAACGGCTCAAAGAGCGCGGGCTGCGCATTGCCTACGGCGGAACCAACTCGCACATGCTCAACATTGACTGCCGCACAATCAAGGCCCCGGATGGCACGACCCTCTCCGGCGACCGGGCGGTGCGCATCCTCGACCTGGTGGGGATTGTCGCCAACCGCAACACCATCCCCGGCGATACGATCCCCAACGACCCCTCCGGTGTCCGCATCGGCACGCCCTGGATCACCCAGCGCGGCTTCGATGAAGAGAAGTGCCTCCAGTTGGCTGATATCATCGCTGATGTGCTGCTGGCGTGCGCCCCGCACCGCATTGATACCCCCAATCCCAACCGGGAAAAGCGCCGCGCCAAAATTGACTTCAATATCCTTGAAGAGGCCCGCCTGCGGGTGCGCGCCCTGGCTGAATCAGCCGGCATGGACTTAGAACCCACCCGGCATGGGTATCCTCATTTCTTCTTTATTGACGATTCCGTTACAGGTGTCCTCGAACTGTATGGCTGCCGTGTCCGCCAGTTCCTCAATTACGTCCTCACCAGTGATAATGCAGCCCTGAAGCCGGGCGACAGCCAGCCAACCAAACTCTTCACCCCGCGCGGTGAAGTGACCGGCACCCTGACCTGCATAGACCCGACCTGTTTCCATTTGAGCGTGCCGCCCGAGCAGGCCAGCTTCACCGCCGCCTGGCTGCGCGATCACTCGGACGGCTACATGTCATTGAACCTGGACGGGACGCTGGATTACTCCCCACGGCACATACCCGGCTTGGTGGTTGTCCGGGAGACACAGGCGAAGCCGGTGCAGGCCAAGGGTAAACCGGTCGCAAACAACAAGCCCTTTTATATTGGCATCGAAGGAGGCAGCGGCAAGGCATTACCCGATTTCGAATGGAAAGCTAGCGAGAGCAACCTGCGCCATACACCGCTCTATGAAATCCACAAACAGATGGGCGCCAAGATCATCCCCTTCGCCGGCTGGGAGATGCCGGTCTGGTACAGTTCGGTGCTCGAAGAGCACCAGGCGACGCGGCAGGCCGCAGGTCTGTTCGACGTCTCGCACATGGGCGTCTACCAGATCGAAGGCGAGGACGCCGCCGGCTTCCTGGATAGTGTCTGCGGGAACGACACCGGCAAATTGCAGCCGGGTAGTTCCGTTTACACCCATCTCATGACCCCCGATGCGGATGTTATCGACGACACCCTGGTCTACCGGCGCACCCAGGATATATTCCTGATGGTGGTCAACGCCTCCAACGACGACAAGGACCGTGCCTGGCTGGAAGCGGCGCGGGATGGGAAAGTGAGGGTGGATACTGCCCGACCCTGGACACAGGTCTACGGCTACAACGCCCTCATCCGTAACCTGCGCGACCCGAAAGCGGGTGACGACATGCGCGTTGACATCGCCCTGCAAGGTCCGAAGAGCATGGATATCCTGCTGGCAATGGGTACCAAGGCCGAAGACCGGTGCCGCATCCTTGCCCTCACGCGTACTCACCTGTGCGACGCCAAAGTCGGCGGGTTCGACCTGATCGTCTCGCGCACCGGCTATACCGGAGAGAAAATGGCTTTCGAGTTGTTCGTCCACCCGCAGCAGGCGATGGACTTCTGGAAGGCGGCGCTCAAAGCAGGCGAAAAGTTCGGCGTCAAACCGATCGGGCTGGGAGCGCGCGATTCCCTGCGCACGGAAGCTGGCCTGCCTCTTTATGGACACGAGATGGGCGAAGGGTCCGGCAAGCTTGGCGAGCACGACCTCGGCATCGGCGAGAGCGGTTTTATCACTTATGTCAAGTTTTACAAGCCGTGGTTCATTGGGCGCGAGACTCTGCTGGCACGTGAGCAGAGCCGCAAGGGGGTAGTGGTTCGCTTCCGCTTCTCGGAGAAGGGCGTGCGCATGGCCCATAACGGTGACCCGGTGCTGGATAAGCGCGGAAAAGTGATCGGCTGGGTGACATCCTGTGCGGTCGATAAGGACGGTTTCCTGACAGGCCAGGCATACGTGGAATTGAAGTACGCCGAGGAAGGCACGCCCATCTTCATCTACCAGGGCGCTCCGACCGAGGGCAGCAAACCACCGGCCGAGATGAAGTTCGGCGACAGGAACCCCCTGCCGACTGCTGCGATGGTGGTCAGCAGGTTCCCGCTGCTGTAAAAAATGTTAGGAAAGCGACACAAGGAGTCGCCATGAAGGTCGTGTGGTTGGGATGGGAAGAAGTTTACACAACCCGGCGGGTGCAGCAGGCAGCCCAAGAATAGGGGCTGGGGGGCTGGCTGTCTATAACATCCACGATATCTCTTTCATCATCGAAGGGCAACAGACTGCTGTAATGGGTGATGGCAGGAATCTCCTGGAGACCTATGATGGCTTGGTTGTGCGCACATTTTATCCGTACATCTCGGAAGCCCTGACCATTGCCCGCTTGTTCCGTGATGCCGGCAAAGTGGTCATGGACCTGAGCCTGACCGACGAAGGCTATGCCGTCAGCAAAATGCACGACCATCTGGTCATGGCCCAACACGGCATTCCCAACCCGCGGACTTGGCAGCTCTTCAACCCGCGCCAGGTGGAGGCACAGGCGGAACAGTTGACATATCCCTGCCTGCTCAAGGGTGTGCATGGCGCCCGCGGCGAGCATATTTATCTGATCCACAACGCCGAACAACTCCAGCGCCGGTTGTGGCATTATCCCTGCGGGGAACTGATGCTGCAGGAGTACCTGCCAACCGAAGAAGATTATCGCCTGCTGGTGATCGATTACCAGTCCCTGCCGGTCATGGTCAGCCGCCGGCCAGCCAGGGGAGATTTCCGCACGAATTATTCGCTCGGCGGGCGCTTCGTTGGGCGTGACCTGGGTGAGTTTCCCGGCTTCAAGGAACTGGCCGAAGCGGCCGCGCGTGCCCTGCGCAGGGAGTTCACCGCCGTGGACATCCGCATGAAGGGCGACCAGCCGATGGTGCTGGAGGTCAACCGCCTGCCGGACTTCGAAGGTTTCGAACGCGCCACAAAGTTCGACGTGGCGAGCGAGGTGGTGAAGTATATCCAGAAGCGGGTTCGTATGTAGTATGCCGAAGTGTTGGATAGAAGGTACTCATATTGTGGATTGTTGTAAAATGGTTGGGACGGCAATTGGATTGCCATCCCAATTTTGGGCTGGATAATATGAGCGAAACCTTCAGTTTCAACAGACTCGTCACTAAAAAGAATTTATTGTTGGCTTGGCGGCGAATAACATCGTCAGGAGATGCACACTACAAGGTGTTTTTCCGCCACATTCTTGAAGCGTATGAATTAAGTTACGAAAATAATATTAATGATTTAAGAAGAAGGCTAAAAAACGGCGAATATGTTGCACAAACGCCAGTACGATTCTATGTTCCTAAGCCATCAGGGCTACAAAGGCCAATTACTCTTTTGTCAATTGAAGATCAAATTATTTTACAAGCTCTTGCTAATCTATTTGCAGAGAGAGTTAGAGTAAAAAGAAGCAAGTTGGCAGGTAAATTTATCTATAGCAATAAACTTGGGAAAAAAGATTCGCCATTCTTCTTGGAAAAATGGCAACAGGGGTTCTCGCAACTAAAACGGAATTTAATGTCAAAATTTAAAGAAGGCTATGTTTGGATTGCAACCTTCGATATTTCTGCATTTTATGACACCATTCCACATGAACTATTACTAAAAGTTTTGATTCCACGGGGCGAAGGCAAATTGCATGATAGTGCCCAGAACTGGTTAAAAAGATGGAGTTCAGAGAATCAAAGCGATGAGCACAATCATGGTATTCCTCAAGGGCCAATGGCTTCTGATTTACTGGCGGAATGCGTTCTGTTACCTTTGGATGAAAAGATGTCTCAACGTTACTTGTATTTCCGTTATGTTGATGACATTCGAATACTAGGAAAAACAGAACTTAAAGTTCGGCAGGCTTTAGTTTATTTGGATGTTCTATGTAAAAGCAGAGGTTTAATCCCCAACTCTGATAAGACCAAGATTCGGCAAGTTAAATCAGCGACTGAATTAGTAGATGATATTCCTGAAATAACTCGGTATTTTGAAGATGGCGGGGGACAATCGCTCGATAAAAGAGCTGCTGAGAAATCAATCGCAAATGCCGTTGAGCAAAAAGAAAGATTAATGATTAAGGATAGAACTCTTCTTCGATATGGTTTATTTAGAGCACCTGCTTCTGATGATATTCTACAGACTGTGCTGAATCTATGGGAGCATTATCCAGAACACACAGACGCATATATCAATTTTTTGGAGAATTACCAAAGGAGTGATAGGGTCGTTACTTTAGCAAATTACCTACTCAAAATCGGATATCCATACGATTATGTACAAGGTGAATTGTGGAAACTATTAGCTCGCATGGGTAAAACCTCAGAATTAATCGCTTTAAAAGAGTTGGCAATTCAAACTATAAAAAGTACTACCAGTGGTTCCGCATCAAGAGTAGGAGCACAAATCTTTCTTTGTAGATGCGACGAGATCGGATTGGGAAATTACCAAAAATGGTTGATGTATGAAAAAAGAGCACTTGTTCAAGCATTAGTTACCCCGTACTTAAATCTAGAAACAGCTAGCGGTAATGTTGTAGGTAAATCTATAGTTTCCCGCTCCTTAGTTGACCCGCATTTAGGGTTGATAAAACCGCTCATAGCATCAAACATGCAGATAGATGTTTTTGGAAAAAATCCTACAGCTTTTCCATTCGCGGCTCAATATGCTTATAAAGCGGCAGGTTTGACCGGACATCAAGTTCCAAAGGCTGATGCGGTATCAAATCTAATTTCTAAAAAATATGCAGTGAAAAAGTGGAATGGATGGAAAGCCTTGTTCCACGGCGAATACCAACATGCCTACATGACACTTCAATTTGCAGATAATTGTTACGATTCATATTTAACACTGTCGAGTTGGTTAGGCCATCAAGATTCATTCAATGAAATACTTTTTGTATGCTTTCAAAAGTTTTTAGCAGCTAAAAGTGCATCAGGAGTTATAGTTCTAACGCAACCAAACGGGAAAAGAATTAAATATGGGTTATTATTAAATGACCCGATTTTCAAATCTGCATATACAAATTTGCAGGATGATTTGTCAAAGGTACACCGCAGGCGTAATCTTCTACTTAGTTCTCATGCTTATGATGAAAAAACAGGAGACAAATCTAAACCGTTAAAAAAGCATGAGCAAATTATACTTAAGAAGTATCTTGATGATGCCTACAATGAGATTATCAATATAGCCGAAAGCCTAGGGCTGTAATCTCTTCACCCACGGACGTGATGGAGCCAGCCGGAGAATACGCTTAGATCGGATCGTGGTCGAGCCGGAGGGCTGTGCCACGGAAAGCGACTTGAAGGCGTGGGTCGAGCAGGGGCTGGCGTTTGCCCGGTCATAACCTATAAAGGAGAAATAAGATGACTACACCCAATTGGGATGCCTGGCATTTCTTTCCCCGTGGGTTACAACGAAGCCAGCCTCCCCCTTGGGATGCAAGCCATTGGGCGCGCCTGGCAAGAAGCGACGCTCCTGCGCCTGGCGCTGGCTGCCGAGCGGGTTGTAGACCGCAGATCCCCGCAGATTCATTACCGTATATTGCCTGAGTAATCTGGGAGTGCGAAATCTCTGATTTCGCCTGTTGGAGTGCGGAATCTCCTGATCCCGCCATTTTCAAGGGATTGACGGTAACCCGTTTTCCTCGAGAAAACGGGGGCCTTCTTTATCAGTGGCTGATCGTCAGATTTCCAGCCCCAATCTTAACCAGGATGGTCAGCGCAGGGCCGGAGCCAGTCTGGGTGTACACGTTCCCGTTCTTGGCCCATCCCTGTGGCACACTGACATTCGAGAGGCCGCCCTCGACGATCAACTGAGCCGGGATGCCGGTCGGTATGACCAGGGTCATGTTGCTGACGCCGGTCTCGACGCTCACGCTGGCATCCCGCGTGAATTCGCCCGAGAAATCTAGCGTGAAGTTCCCAGCCCCGCCGCTAAAATTCAGCATGGCGAAGTTCGCGTTGGCCAGGCCGGAGAGGGTCACGTTGGATGCGCCCGTCTCGTATCGTAACATGCCCATCTCAGCCTGGTTGGGATTGGAGAAGGCCAACTCGACCTTCGACGCGCCGTCCTTGACCGTCAGGTTGGTGAGCGCCAGCCCGCCGAACTCATACTCGGCCGTATACGCCCCCGCTTCGATGGTCAGATCCATCGGCGCGGCGCCAAGTTGAAGCTCCCACTCGTTCTTGATATTCGAAAAGTCGGGAATGCCGGTGAGCTTGTAATTGCCCTGTTCAATACGGACGTTGCTGTCGTTCACGGTCACGGTTGGCTTGAAATCAGGGATATTGTAAGTAGCAGTGCCGGAGACCAGGGTAATCGCGCCGGGGGAAAGCTTTAGCTTGCCCGCGCCGAAGGCCAGTCTCAGGTCAACTGGCTCGGCTGAATCGGGCAGGGGGACGCTGATCTCATCGGTCACGGTTGGGCCGGGTGTGAGTGTGATGGGCAGGCTGATGTGAAGGTCGCAGGCGGTGATCAGCAACGCCAGGATCAGCATGGTGGGAAAAAGCTTACGGAACATGGGAAACCTCCTGAACTGACATACTTTTTTGTCATTCCGCGCTGAACAGAGGTTCCGAGCGAAGCCGAGGAGCCGCAGTCGAAGCGCAATATTGGCTGAAAATGCCCTTCGACTTCGATTCGCTCCGCTCAGGGCGGACACATTTTCTTAATCTTGGATTCACGTTGGTTTATGAATTTATAGAGTATACGCTGCGGCGAAGGACTGGTTGCAGAAGATCACTCTTTGAATAACGCCTCGGCTAACTCCGCAGTAGACGGCAGGAGCAGGTCCGCGCCGCTGCGGCGAAGCTCATCTTCTTCGCCGAAGCCGCATAGCACGCCGACAGTCTGCGCGCCTGCGGCTTTGCCGGCGCGGATGTCCGCGGTCGTGTCGCCGACCATCAGGCAGGCCTCAGCTGGGACTCCCATCTGCTGCGCGGCCCACAGGATCGGGGCCGGGAAGGGTTTCGTGTGCTTGCACGTTTGGGCGGTGGCGACGCACCTGAAGAGCGGCAGCAGGTCGAATTGTTCGAGAAAGATGTTCGTCGTCCTCCCATCCCGTGCGCTGACCACGGCCAGCGGGTAGCGTTTGCCGACTTCTTTCAGCATCTCCCTCACGCCGGGCACGAGTAGGAATTCTTTCTTGGGCTTATGGCCCAGCGTTCGATAGACGAGATCAATCAACGCGGCCATCTTGTCATCCAGCCCGATGACGTCCGGTAGGCCGATCAGGAAGTTGGCTGGCGCTTCGGTTGCCATCACAACGCGCCGGGCGACGCGCTTCACATTTTTCCTGGGGAATAGAAAGTGGAACGGCTGCAGCAGGCGGGCCAGTTTCTCGACGAACAGGTCGTCGGTGTCGCTGAGCGTGCCGTCCACGTCGAAGCACAGGGCGCGGATGCGGGTCAGGTCAAGGGGCATGGGAAGCTCTCGATTTACGATTGGCGATTGGCGATTGGCAATTGAGAACTAAATTGTACCGCAGTTCGAGTACGGGCACAGAACCACCAAGACACAAAGCCGCCCAGAAAACGATAAAGCTTTTGTGCCTTGGTGATTTTGTGGTTAGCTCAACGTGGTAGCACTTCCAGGCTGAACAAGGTCTCGATTGCCGTATAATACATCCATGGTCTCCTGGATCGTCCACCTGCGCCTTGCAGAAAACCTGCTCGGCCTCATCCCGGACCGCTCGGCTGAGCGCTCGCGGCGAAGCCTCGAACCTGCATCTTTCGCCGTCGGCAACATCGCCCCGGATTCGGGGATGCCCCATGAAAAATGGGAAAAGTCAAATCCAGCAATACTACCAACGCAGAGGCGAGGAAATCCAGGCATTGTATAATCGGCCTTACGTTTACCTCTCTCAAGCTGAGATGGATCGTTTCGTTGTCGAGACCACGCAGCACCTTGTACGTATATACAGTTGTCTGTGGCTAAAATCTGCGGAGACGGGTAATCTCCTCTCCGCGCTGTCCCTTTCGGTTTAATGGGTATCCAGGAGCGAAGAATGGCAAAGAAAACCCGCAACATCCTTTCGACGCAGAAAAGCGGCTTCTTTCAAGATCTCGTCATGCGCATCAAGCTCGTACTGCGCCTGATGTCTGATCGCCGCGTTAACTTTTTCCTCAAGCTCTTGCCCATCGCCTCGCTGGTCTACCTGGTCTCGCCAGTGGACCTGGCGCCTGGTCTGGCGCTGCCGATCATCGGCGCGCTGGATGACGCGGCCGTTCTGTGGATCGGCCTCTCGCTGTTCATGTCCCTGTGTCCCGACGATGTAGTCCAGGAGCACCTGAACGCCCTGCAGAACGTGATCCCAGGGACCTGGCATGAGACCTCCAAAGAGTCCGAGTCCGAGATCATAGAAGTGGAACCACGCGACGTGCCGGAAGGTGAACAGGCAACCTAAGCCGGTTCGAGGTCACGTCACATTTCTGATAAATGTCATCCGAAATACGCAATTCATCCTTGCCGAATTGTGACGACCGTCACTAGATGAATTGTCAAACAAGTTATAAACTTCGGTTGATTTTGGTACATCCTCTCCTCCCTCTGAGTTGGTTTTGCTGACCCCGCAAGCATTCGCGGGGTCAGCCCATTAACGAGACAACGTTACATTCTCCAACGTAAGAGGAGAGGAGCGAGGGCAATCAAAACTCAGATTGTCACTTACGTTTTATGCGCGGCTTCTTTTTGCGCACTATGCCTCCTCTATTGCCTAAAGCCTGTGCGCCGCGACTGGCCAACATCGGGACGAACAGCAGGGCCACCAGACCCCCCAGCAAGGCGCCAAACAGCGGCCAGGAGACATTGTGAGCTACCTCAGGCAGCACGCCGCCTGGATTGTACTGCGCCCGTGCCGATGTTGCCTCCTCACCCTGACGCTTTAGTGAGACGGTTAGGGTGCGGTTGATGCCGTCGCGCAGGTCGGATGGCGAGGTGTACGTGAGGCGGTATTCGCTCTGCAGGGTGCGGCCATAGCGTTCGTACAGGTTGCGTAAAGCTCCGGGATCGTTAACGTAGCTGTACGCGCCACCGGCGCGTTCGGCCAACGATTTCAAGGCGGCTTCATCCAGGCCAGAATTGATGCCCAGCTTGGCCGGGTCACCCAGGCCGATGGTCGAGATCGAGAGACCGCCCGGGCCAATCGCCTGGATCACCTCGTCAGCGGTGTAATGGCTGCGGTTGTCCAACCCGTCTGTCAAGACGATGATCGCCTTGCGGCCTGGCGTATCTTGCAGGATCTGCATTGCCTGGCCCAGCGCGTCGAACATGGCTGTGTCGCCCCTGGCGCGCAGGTCATTGACCGCCCGGATCAGCGCCTCGCGGTCGGCGGTAATGGGTTGGCGATAGGTCACATCCGTATTGAAGGTCAGCAAGCCTGCTTGGTCGCCGGGACGCA
>JALHUM010000157.1 GCA_022865905.1 Anaerolineales bacterium
CTGCGGTTTGCGTGTGGAAACGCAACTGCCAACTGGAAGGCTTTTGGGCTTTGAAGCGTTCGCGCATGATCTTCGCCCACATGCGGCGCGCGGCGCGGAACTTGGCAACTTCTTCGAGCAGGTTGTTGTGCGCGTTGAAGAAGAACGAGAGTTGCCCCGCGAAGTCGTCCACTTTGAGACCCACCTTGAGCGCGGCTTCCACGTACGCAATCGCATTCGCCAGCGTGAACGCCACTTCCTGCACGGCGGTGGAACCTGCTTCACGGATGTGATAGCCTGAAATCGAGATCGTATTCCAATACGGCACTTCGGCGGCGCAAAACTGGAAGATGTCGGTGATGAGCCGCATGGACGGCGCGGGCGGGAAAATATATGTGCCGCGCGCCACGTACTCTTTGAGAATGTCGTTCTGGATGGTGCCGCGCAACTGGCGCATGTCCGCGCCCTGGCGCTTCGCAACCGCAATGTACATCGCCAGCAAAACGCCCGCAGGCGCGTTGATGGTCATCGAAGTCGAAACCTTGTCGAGCGGGATCTGGTCGAACAACTGCTCCATATCGCGAATGGACGAAATCGAAACGCCCACCTTGCCCACTTCGCCCTGCGCGAGGGGGTCGTCCGCGTCGTAACCGATCTGGGTCGGCAAATCAAAGGCGACTGAGAGGCCGGTCTGCCCCTGTGCGAGCAGATAGCGGAAGCGGCGGTTGGTCTCCTCGGCAGTGGCGTAACCGGCATACTGGCGCATCGTCCACAAGCGACCGCGGTACATGGTCGGCTGGATGCCGCGCGTGAACGGGTATTCGCCGGGAAAGCCGAGTTTCTCAACGTAATCTTTTTCCTCATCAACAGGCAGCGCCACACGCGGGAACTCAATGCCGGAGGAGGTCTCGAAGCGCGTTTTCCGCTCTGGATATTCTTTCAGCGAGGATTCGAGCGTTTCTTTCAGCCAGCGGGTGAGGTCAGCTTTTAGGGTCATAGTTTTTTCACACGAACCCCAGAGAACGGGGGCAGGCGGGCACTAAGGCTTGCCCTGAGCGAAGTCGAAGGGAACACGAAGTTTTAATTCTTTCCCTTTGTGCCTCTTTATGTTCTTAGTGTTAGAACAGCGGAAAAGCAATCGCATACAAAATACTCGCCACGGCACATGTCACCAGCATGACCGGCAGGCCGCGCTTGTTCCACAGTTTGGGGGTGATGGGCGTGCGCGTCTTTTCGGAGAGGGTTGCCACTACGATGTTGGCGGTCGAGCCGATGATCGTACCATTGCCGCCGAAGCCGGCGCCAAAGGCCAGTGCCCACCACAGCGGGTCAATATCCACGCCCGACGCGCCGAGTCCTTGGATTATAGGGATGAGAGCAATGGTGATCGGCACATTATCCACCACAGCGGAAAGACCAGCCACCACCCAAATCACCAGCACGCCGAACAGCACCGGTGGTATGGCGGCAGCGTGTTCCAGTGCGCGCACCAGCGTTTCCAGCACGCCGGCGGCTTCCAATCCGCCAACCATGATGAACAACGCAGCGAAGAAGATCAGCACGCTCCACTCAATGTGTTCGAGTGTTTTCTTTACATCCGGCCGCACCCATACCAGCGCAACCGCCGCCGCACTCAGGGCGACGAACGAGGGGCTGAGATGCAAGAGATGGTGAACAAAGAAAAGCAGAACGGCCGCGCCCAACACGATCAGCACACGTACTGCCGTCTTGCGATCATTGAGCGCTTCGGCCGGATTCAACTTCAGCACCGCCTTCGCTTTGGGCGGGCGCACGGCCAATTCACGGCGGAACAAATAGCGCAGGAGGAATAACGCCGCCAGCCAGACAATCACAACAATCGGCAGGGAATGGGTCAGAAAATCGGTGAATGAAAGACCGGCCGCCGAGCCGATCAGCACGTTGGGTGGGTCGCCGATCAGGGTCGCCACGCCGCCGGTATCCGAGAGCAGCGCCTCGGCCATCAAGTACGGGGTCGGACTGACACCCAGGATTTCGCAAATCAGGATGGTCACCGGCGCAATCAGCACCACGGTGGTCACATTATCGAGGAACATCGAAAGCACAGTCGTCACTGTGCCAAGCAGCACCAGCAAACGAACCGGCCGGCCCTGGGAGACGCGTCCGGTCCAGACGGCCAGGAACTGGAAAAAGCCGGTCGGCTCCAGCAGGGCAACCAGGATCATCATGCCCAGCAGCAGGCCGAGCGTGTTGAAATCCACCGCTGCCAAGGCATCGGATTCAGAATAAAAGCCCAATAGTTTACCCAGGCCCACGATCAGTGCTGCGCCGGCTATCGCGGTAATAGTGCGGTTGAGTTTTTCGGAAAAGATCAACCATAGACTGACGAGGAGGATCAGGCTGGAAAGGATGGCAGGGAGGATCATTCTTCTTTGTTCCCTTTCGGCTGCCAGGCTGAGAGAATGGCCGTGCCAATATCCACCCACGAGGTGATGCCGACCAGTTCACCGCGTCCGTTCACTATCAGCATATCCAACAAATTGAGCTGCAACATCAGCGCATAGGCGCGCAGCAGGCCGCAATTCTCTTCCACAGTAATTACAGGCTGCATGAGGGTCGTCACCGGCCGGTCGAGTTCCTCCGGCGTGGGACGGGTGGTTTCCACCGCGCCAAAATCGTGGACAAAATCCACATCGGATATAAAGTTGACAAAATCGGGCAATTCCAGTTCCAGCAGATCACGCAGGCTGACAATACCGATCGGCCTGTCCTGCTCGTCCACCACTGGCAATAGTCCCACCTTACGGGCAACGAAAATTGACGCCGCCTCAGCGATGGTCAGTGTGGCCGGTATGGATACTACGTTGCATTTCATGCAATCGCTGACTTTCATTTGGCCTCCATAACTACTTCGATTTTCTCCCAAACAGTGTGTCAACACGAAAAGCGCTTTGTCGAGGGAAAATGCCTTCCTGAGCAGAACGTAATTCCTCGACAGTGAAAAAGGCGTAGGGGTGGCTTTGGTGGATGATATCCGCAACATTTGGCAGGTCTCTGCGCATGACAATAGTATAAACGAGTTTTACCGCGCCGCTGGCGCCTTCGGCATTGACACTGGTCACGCCAAAACCGGCGGCACGAAGATGTCCGATGAGCGTATCGGCGCCGTTGGGGACAATGATGCGAAGGACGAGCGTGCCGATTGCCAGCCTGTCCTCGATGAACATGCCAATAAAGTTGCCGGCGGCAAACCCGGCCGCGTAGGCCAGATAAGCCACAATGTTGTTCGCGCCGCGTACGAGTTGGGAAATGACTGCCACCCAAATGAGAACTTCGACAAAGCCGAGCAATGGCGCCAGATATCTCTTGCCGCGCGAGATGAAGATGATGCGTAGCGTGCCGAGTGTAACGTCAATGACACGGGCGATGAAAACAAGCAGCGGCAGGCCGACCCAAGGGTACCAGTCAAAACCGCCCATCTCATTCCCTCACACCTACGTTCACAAAAAGCGTCAACTCGCCCACGCTCAGATCGTTTATCCCTAATTTATCCAGTGTGCGGCCGCGCCGCCAGTAATCGGTGCGATGGACAATGCAGGCCAAGCGGATGATGGCGTCCATGCCGCGCACCGAAACAC
>JALHUM010000158.1 GCA_022865905.1 Anaerolineales bacterium
GGCGGGCCTTGGGTCCCCAAAGAGCCAGGCAGGCCCACTCGGTGGTGATGTCACGCACGTTCAGCGCGCCATCCTCTGGCTGGGTGTGCATCTGGATCCAGGCCAGGTCGTTGGCGATGAAACCCGAACCGGTGATCACCCAGAAGCGATCCTCGCCCAGCCGCGTAACGGTCAGATCCGCCTCGACACCGCCCTTTGTATTGAGAAACTGGGTGTAAATCGAGCTGCCCACAGGCCTGTCAACATCGTTGTCTGCGATCCGCTGCAAGACTGTCAACGCACCGGGGCCGCTGACCTCGATCTTGCCAAAGGAGGTCAGGTCAAAGAGCGTGACGCGCTCGCGCGTCGCCTGATGCTCCTGTCCAACGCGCTCGAAGTAAGGCGGCTTCGTCCAGCCCCACTCGCGTTGGTCCGCGCCGGCCCGCCGCCAGGGTCTGCCCGGCTGGAAGAAATTGACCCGCTCCCAGCCAAACTTTTCGCCAAAGACCGCGCCCATCTCCTGCAAGCGATAATGCAGCGGGCTGACGCGATGCGGGCGCGCCCACTCGTTCTCGTCGTTGGGGAAGCGCAACCGGTAGTAGTATTTGACGCCCTCACGCGTCCGCTCGGCAGCATAATCCGGGTTTGAATAATAATTGCCAAAACGCGTAGCGCGGAAGGCGTACACATCAAGCGAAGGTTCGCCTGTCACGATCCACTCGGCCATCAGTTTGCCGATCCCACCCGCGCCGCCATAGCCATTGAGCGACATCCCCGCCGCAATCCACATGCCGCGCGTGCACGGCATCGGGCCAAGCATGGGTTGGCAATCCGGCGTGTAGGCGCCCGGATGGCACACCAGCGTGATGATACCCGCCCGCTCCAGGAACGGAATGCGCCGGATGGCGCCTTCCAGCAATTGCTCGAAGCGGTCATAGTCTGCGGGGAGCGTGTCGCCGCCGTGCTCCCACGGCACGCCGTCAATCCAGCGCGCCAATGGGTTGGGTTCGTAGCCACCGATCACCAGTCCGCCGGCCTCCTGGCGCATGTAGACCAGGTTATCAGGGTCGCGCAGGCAGGGCGTCTCGTGCGAAAACTCATGGCCTTCGACGGCCTTGAGGGCAATGTGCTGGTGATCCACAGGAGTAGTCGGAATGTGCAGTCCCGCCATGGCTGCGACGCGCGGCGCCCACATCCCGGCCGCGTTGACCACGATGTTCGTTTTGACCGAGCCGTGATCCGTGATGACGCGCTGGATTTCGCCCTGCGAGGAAAGCTCGATGCCGGTCACGCGCACGCAGGTATAGATCGTCACACCTATCTCTTTGGCAAAGCGCGCCATGCTGGTCGTCGTCGTGTAGGGATCGAGCTGGCCGTCGCGCGGCAGGTAGATCGCGCCGTACAGATTTTCCTGGCTCAACTGGGGCATGATCTTCAAAGCCTCGGCCGGGGAGATGATCTCCACATCCATGCCGAGACCCTTCGCCCGGCTGACACTTCGCTGCAGTTCCTTGAACTGTTCCGGAGTCGAAGCCACGCGCAGACTGCCAACATGATCGAATAATTTCAACCCGCTGTACAGCTCGATGCTGTATTTGCGGAACTGCATGAGGGTCTGCGAGGTGGCAAACTGCGTCACCAATCCCGCCGCGTGGGAAGACTCTCCGCTGGCGATCTCACCCTTCTCGAACAGCACAACGTCTGTCCAGCCTAGCTTTGCCAGGTGATAAGCGATGTTGACTCCGACGATTCCACCGCCAACGATAACAACTCGTGCCTGATCTTTCATTACGCTACTTTATCCTGCCTTTCTACGAAGTTCTTTGGGAATCGCCGTGATAAACCCTTTTGCCCGCCATGGCGGTCGGGCCAGGGGACACGGATTGCACCCTGGCCTAGCCCGCCAGGGCAGGCGGAAATACACGGAAAAAGCACGGATAATTTAGGGTTTTCGCGTGAGAGTCCGTGAAATCCGTGCAATCCGTGTACCCCCGAACTGCGGGGGTGTACAGAATCACGACAAATCCCAGATAGCCAGAGCAGTTTTTCATTGAAAAGAAAGGCATCGGATTACCTCCAATAGTCGAGCCGAACAACCCGCGCAAACAGCTATGCTATTATTTCAGTGCCTGCCGCGGCGATCAAACTTTCCACATTGTGAGCCGCAAGGGACTCGATGGCTGATTTATCGAACTCCTCATCCGTGACGAGCTTGTCAATCGCGTCGATTGTGGCGATCAGAAAGTTAGAAACCACCCCCCATTTGCTGTGATCTGCGACTACAATGATCTGGCCCAATGTACGCTCGATCATTAGCTTGACAACTTCCGCCTCGGCATTGGAGGGCACTGTGCAGCCGTGTTTCAAGCTGATCCCATCCACACCGAAGATTGCTTTGTTGGCATACACCTGCCTCAAGTTCTCGATGGCAAAGCGCCCAGCCAGGGAATTGGAACGGGATTGAAATTCTCCCCCAACCAGGTAAAGATGAAAACCCGCCTCCCCCACTTCGAGCGCGGCGTTTAGATTGTTCGTGAACACGGAGATTCCGGCGTCGCTGCGGATGTGCCGGATCACCTGGGTCGTGGTCGTGCCGCTGTTGATGAAAACAATATCACCCTCTTCGATAAGCGAAGCTGCCAGCGCTCCGATGTTGCGCTTATCTTCAGGATGATTTTGCGCCCGCTGCTGGTATTCCGGTTCGAAGGTCATGCGCTGGCTGAGGATCGCCCCCCCGTGTGTGCGTTCCAGAATTCCCTGATGTTCCAACCACTCCAGGTCGCGCCGCACCGTCGCTTCGGAAGCATCTAGCAGATCATACAGGTCGGCCGCTCGGACGATCTTGTGAGTCGCCAGATATTTCTGGATATACTCCCGCCTCTGGGCTGGTATGAGAGATTTGCTCATGGGCCGACTCTCGTTCCATTCTGGTAGGGAAAATGAACTCTTTGCAGATAAATTATATAAGAATCTGAAGGAATTTGCAAGTTTTTGTTTTCTTAGTTATAATTACGGCAGGCAACCGTTCAAGGGATGCACGAAGTGAGCTTCTTCTATCGCGTGCTTGTTTGCCAGAATCTCAGCACAGGAGCATAGTGTATGACCAGTATTTCCATTGGGATGGGCGAACAAGATCGTGCCGAACGCGATAAGTTTGAAAAGGAATTGAAACGCATTCTAAAGGCTGGTGACGATGCCGGCATTATCCTGCGGGTGATCGGGTCGCTGGCTTTTCAATTGCACTGCCCGAATTTCGGCTACCTCCAGGAAGCCATGGGGCGAGCCTATACCGACATTGACTTTGCAGCCTATCGCAAACAAACCAAAGAAATCCAAAAGCTGATGATCGCTCTGGGTTACAGCGAAAACCGGGAGGTGTTTATCGTTTCGGAAGGCGCGCGCGCCATTTTCGACAAACCAGAGACTGGCTTGCACATTGACGTTTTCTACGAGAAACTCGACTTTTGCCATGTCATCAGTTGGGAAGGCCGCCTGGAAGTGGACGCCCCCACCATCCCACTGGCTGAAATGCTCCTGGAGAAAATGCAAATCGTCCAGATAAACGAAAAGGATGTCATTGATACCATCATGCTCCTGCTCGAACACCCCCTGGACGACAAAGACGACGAGACTATCAACATCACGCACATTGCCGGGTTGTGCGGCAACGATTGGGGCCTGTGGCGCACAACCACCATGAATCTGGATAAGGTGCGCGTTCTGGCTAAGGGCTACGACCAACTCACCACAGAGAAAAAAACAAAAGTCGCTTCACAAGTAACAACTGCGCTGGCGCGCCTTGAGAGGGAACCCAAGTCGCTCGCCTGGCGTCTGCGCGCCAGGGTCGGCGATCGCGTCAAATGGTATAAGGAAGTGGATGAGGTTCATTAGAAGGAGCCTGTGATGACCAAACTTGTCCGTGACTTGATGCACCCGGGGGTGCTCACCTGCCGCCCAGACACGACGCTGGGCCAGGTGGCCGTCCTGCTTACCCAACACCACGTCCATGCCCTGATCGTTGCCGACCGCGGTGGCCGCCCACTGGGCGTTATCTCCGATTATGACCTGTTGGCGGGCGAGTGGCTGGCGGTGGACGCCGAAAGCCTGGCAACCATGCGCAAGCTGACTGCTGCCGATCTCATGTCCCGCCCGGTGGATACCATCGAAGCCGGCATGAACCTATGCGTGGCTGCCCACACACTGATCGAGAAGGATGTCAATCGCCTGCTGGTCACCGAAAACGGCAGCCCGGTGGGCGTCATCTCCATTTCCGACTTCATCTCCAGCATCGCCAAAGAAGAAAAACCCCAGCGCCAGACCGTCGCGGATGTTATGTCAGATTCCATCCTGGTCTGCCGGGACAAGACGCCGCTCTTCTCTGCGGCACGAACGATGACACAGGCTGGTTGGCGCTCGGTGCTGGTGGTAGACGCCAAAGGAAAACCATTGGGTGTGGTCAGCGGTAAGGACCTGATACCCTTTGTCGAGAATGGCGTGGACGATAAACTGACCGTAAGCGACGTCATGCATCCGGCGCTGACCATTGACATTCATGCCAGTCTGCGCGCAGCCGCTGACCTGATGATCCAAAAGCACCATCACCGCCTGATCGTGATTGACCAGGACGACCCGCAGGCTTTCCCGCTCGGCATCATTTCTTCATACGACATTGTCGCCGAGATGGCCCGTCCCACCTCGGTCTGGCAAGTATAGAGACTCTCTGGGAATCGCCGTGATGCTCCGCTAAATGTAATGCGAGATAAATCTCGCATTACGCCGCCTCGCTAGATATTCCGGTGTGTCGCGGCAAATCTCAATGAACAATTAATGAAGCAGTAAACTATCGTAAACATATCCACTCCAAGACTGCAGGAGGCAATCAATGACTCTGTCCCTGGAAGAAGCCATCGCCCGAGTTCCACAGTGGGCAGGCGCCAGCGACTTGAAAGTATCCCCTCTCGGCGGCGGCATCACCAACCTGAACTTCCGCGTGGATGTAGGCGGTGAATCTTTTGTTTTGCGCATTGCCGGAACCGATACAGAATTGCTGGGCATCAACCGGGAATACGAGTTCGCCGCCAACCTGGCTGCCGGGAAACTTGGCCTCGCGCCCGAAGTCGTTTATTTCATCCGCCCCGAAGGATACCTCGTTACGCGCTTCATCACCGGGCGTCCCTTGCCGCCTGAAGAGATCTGCGAACCGGAAAACATCCGCCGGGTGATGGATGCTGTCCGCAAGATCCATGCCATGCCGGAAATCCCCGGAACCTTTTCTGTCTTTCACACCATCGAAGATTACTCCGCGACCGCCCGCCGCTACAACGTCGTTATTCCTCAGAAATTCGACTGGCTGATGGCGCGCGTGCATGAAGCCGAGCAGGCGCTCATGAGCCATCCCGATACACCCTGCCCATGTCACAACGACTTGCTCAATGCGAATTTCCTGACAAACGGACAGCTCTACATCCTCGATTGGGAGTACGCCGGGTTGGGCGATGCCTTTTTCGACCTGGCAAACTTTTCCGACCATCACAACCTGTCAAACGCGCAGGATCGCTGGCTGCTGGAATGTTATTATAGAAAGGGGTCACCCTCCCATTGGGCGCACTTGAAAATCATGAAGGTCATGTCCGACCTGCGCGAAGCGACCTGGGGCCTGGTCCAGATCGGTATCTCGAAGCTCGACTTCCGCGAATACACCGATAAGTTCTTCAGTCGAGTGATCGAAAACATTTACGACCCCCACTGGGGTCAATGGCTCAAGGAGGTTACCAAGAATGTCTGATCTTCCCAAGCATGCTCAAGTTGTCATCATCGGTGGCGGCGTGGGTGGGTGCAGTATTGCCTATCATCTTACACTCATGGGCTGGAAAGATGTCGTCATAATCGAGCGCCACGAGCTGACCAGCGGCTCGACCTGGCACTCGGCCGGGCTGGTCGGCCAGATGCGCTCGGACGCCAACCTGACCCGCATGATGCACTACAGCACTGACCTCTATCGCCGTCTGAAAGGCGAGACCGGTCACGATCCTGCCTGGCGCGAGGTCGGCGGGTTGCGGCTGGCCTCCTCCGCCGAGCGGCTGGAAGAGATCAAGCGTCTGGTCGGCATGGCCGGATCGTTCGGCGTCCCGATGCAACTGATTACTCCCAAGGAGGCCTATGATCTCTTCCCTCTGATGTCCATGCAGGGTGTGGTCGGCGCGGCCTACACGCCCAACGACGGCGTGATTGATCCCACTAGCCTGACGAACGCGCTGGCGGCCGGCGCCAAGCAGCGCGGCGCGCGTATTTTCCAGGACACGAACGTGGAGAAGATCAACCTGAAGGATGGGCGCGTACACGAGGTGGTCACCGACAACGGCAGCCTCCAGACTGAGATCGTGGTTAACGCCGCCGGTCAATGGGGCGGCGAGGTCGGCAGGATGGTCGGTCTCAACCTGCCCGTGGTGCCGATGGCGCATCTTTATGCCATCACCAAGCCCATCGAAGGCGTCGGTCACGATGTCCCGACCCTGCGCGACCCCGATCTGTTGGTGTATTGGCGCGAGGAGGTTGGCGGGCTGACCACGGGCGGTTACGAGCGCAACCCGGCGCCGTTCGGCTTGGACGGTATCCCGCTCGACTTCAAGTACACCCTGCTCCCGCCCGATTGGGACCGCTTCGGGCCGCTGATGGAAAATTCGATCAAGCGGGTGCCGGTGCTTGAAACCGCCGAGATCAGGCAGCTGCTCAACGGTCCTGAAGGCTTCACCCCAGATGGGGAATACCTGCTCGGTCCGACGGCCGTCAAGGGCTTCTGGGTGGCCTGCGCCTTCTGCGCTCACGGGCTGGCAGGGGCAGGCGGCATTGGCAAGACGATGGCCGAGTGGATCATTGACGGGCATCCAGAATGGGATGTCTGGCGACTGGATGTGCGCCGCTTCGGCTCGAACTACAACAGCCAGGATTACACTGTGGCGCGCACCATCGAAACCTATTCCCAGTATTACGATATTCATTTCCCCGGCGAGGAACGTCTCTCCCGGCGCGGCCTGCGCCTCTCCCCCACTTATTATCGCCTGCGTGATCTGGGCTGTCACTTTGGGGAGAAAACCGGCTGGGAGCGCCCCAACTGGTTCAAACCTTACGAGGAGAAAGCCCGCCACGGACACGAACCCAAAGGCTGGGCGCGCCACAACTGGTCACGCGCCATCGGCTACGAGCACCTGATGACGCGCCAGAACGGCGGTCTGTTCGACGAAACCTCGTTCAACAAGTTCGAGGTGCGCGGTACCGGCGCCCTTGCCTTCCTGAACTACGTGTGCGCTAATGAAATTGATCGACCGGTTGGGACGGTCGTCTATACCGAGTGCCTGAACAAGCGCGGCGGGATCGAGTGCGATTTCACCGTCACCCGCCTGGCTGAAGACCGCTTCTTTATCGTCACCGGTACTGCCTATGGTCAGCACGACCTGTCCTGGCTTTCGCTGAACATGCCCGAAGACGGCTCGGTGACAATAGAAGATGTCAGCTCATCCTACGCCTGTCTCGGACTGTGGGGACCAAAGGCGCGCACGATCCTAGAAAAGATCACCAAAGAGGATGTATCCAATGCGGGTTTCCCCTACATGACGGCCAGGCGCATCACGGTCGGTGACGTGCCCACCCTGGCCTCGCGTGTCACTTACGTGGGCGAGCTGGGCTGGGAGTTCTACTGCCCGATGGAATACGCGCTGCGCCTGTGGGATATGCTTTGGGAAGCCGGGCAGCCTGAAGGGTTGGTGGCGGCTGGTTACAAGGCGATAGATACTTTGCGCCTGGAGAAGGGTTATCGCTATTGGAGCGGCGAAATTAGCCCGGACTACACACCCTACGAGGCCGGACTGGGCTTCGCTGTCAAGCTGGACAAGGGCGACTTCATTGGGCGCGCGGTCTTGCTCAAGCAGAAAGAATCCGCCTTGAAACAAAAGTTGTGCTGCCTGACGCTCTCAGACAGCTGCACGATCGCCCTGGGCAAGGAGCCTATCCGCACGAAAGACGGCAAGATCATCGGTTGGGTGGCCTCAGGCGGATATGGCTACTCCGTAGGAAAAAGCATCATTTACGCCTACCTGCCAATCGAATACGCCAAAACAGGCACAGAATTGGAGGTAGAATTCTTCGGAGAACAGGTCGGCGCGGTGGTCGCGCTGTCACCATTATGGGATCCAAAAGGAGAGCGCATCAAAGCATAAAAATCTGGATGGAGTGACAAGGCATTAAAGTGTTCAACCCAGTAATCCGACATCCGTATTTTAAGAATCTCAGGAGGTAATGCTATGTCTATCGTTAACGCAAAAGAAATATTGATCCAAGCTGCCAAGGGCAAATATGCCATTGGCGCCTTCAACATCACCGATCTGATCCAACTGGAGGGCGTGGTTGATGCTGCCGTCGAGAAGAAGTCGCCGCTGATCATCCAGACCTCGGTCAAGCCGTCCAAATTCCTGGGCGCGAACGTGATGGTTGCGATCTACAAAACCATCGCCGCTTCAGCGCCCATCCCGATCTGCCTGCACCTGGATCACTGCACAGAGGTGGACTACTGCAAGAAATGTGCCGACACTGGCTACACGAACATCATGATTGACGCCTCCAAGCAGACCTTCGAGGAGAACATCCGCCAGACCAAAGAAATTGTGGATTACTGCCACAAGGTTGGCGACATCTCTGTCGAAGGCGAGCTGGGTACTGTTAGCGGCGTGGAAGACCAGGTCAAAGTAGCCGAGAATGAGGCTGCCCTGGCCAATCCGACTCAATCGGTGGTATTCGTCGAGCGTACAGGGCTGGACCTCTTCGCTCCCGCCATCGGACCGGCTCACGGCGTGTACAAAACCAAGAACCCCAAGGTGGACTTCGACCGCCTGGCCAGGATCAACCAACTTCTAAATGGCAAGACGATCAAGACCCCGCTGGTGGTGCACGGCGGCACGGGGTTGCCGGAAGATTACATCCAGAAATTGATCGCGGCCGGCGGCGCCAAGTTCAACGTATCCACCGAGCTGAAGCGCACCCTGATTGACGCCAAATACGAATACATCACCGCCAACCGCGAGGAATACGATCCCGGTAAAGTTGACGTAGCTGCACGAGACGCCATCCGCAAAGCGGTTAGGCACTGGATTGACATGCTCGGCAGCGCTGGGAAAGCATAGACACATAGGAGCAACGAATGAAGAAGATCGAAGAATATTACGTCCCCTGGGTAAAAGGCATCCCGATGTACGTTTCCGGGCACATCGAACTGGCCTGGCGGCAGCCGGAACTGCATCGCATGATGTCAAACGAAAACCCCAACCCACCTTCCGAGAAAGTGCTGGAAGCCATCCTCAAATACGGGAAGGTGGCAAACCGCTACCCGGACCAGGGTCTGGTCGTGCGCTCGAAGATCGCCGAGATCAACGGGCTGGATGGCCCGGAAAACGTCATGATCGGCAACGGCTCCAGCGAAGTGTTCGACAATGTCTTCCGCTGTTTCGTCCAACCGGGTGAAGAGGTCATTCAGCACACGCCCTGCTTCGCCATCTACCAACTGCGCGGTAATATCCTGGGCGCAAAGATGGTTTCCGTGCCGATGGCGTATAAGAACAAGTACCTGCATTTCGATCCCGATTCGATCCTGAAGGCGATCACGGACAAGACCAAGATCATTGCCATCGCCAACCCGAACAATCCCTCTGGCAACTTCATGGATACAAAAGATTTCGTGCGCATCGCCGAGACCGGTCTCCCCTTCATCGTGGACGAGGCCTACGTCGAGTACGCCGGGCTGGGGATGTCGCAAATTGGGTTGACCAAGAAATACAAGAACGTGCTCATCACACGCACGCTCTCCAAGGCGTATGGCCTGGCAGGTTTACGCTTCGGCTACGCCCTGGGCGATAAAGACGTGATCGGGCAGATCTCGGCCGCGCTCTTCCCCTGGAACGTGGGCACCATCCCGATGTGGGCGGCGCTGGCCGCGCTGGAAGATACAGAGGCCTTGGCGTATCGCGTGAAGTTCAACAACAGCGAGGTGGATTTCATCCAGGAATCGCTCGCCGATGTCCCCGGGTTGGTCATCTTCCCCTCGAAAGCCAACTACATCCTCTTCGACTGTGGCGCGACCGGCAAGAAGGGCAAGGATATGGTGGCCTACGCCGAGCAGAAAGGCCTTCTCTTCCGCCCGGAAACGGAAAAATACGGCAGCGATGGCTGGTTCCGCATCACCATCGGCACCAAAGAAGAGAACCGCATGGCGGTTGCCGTGGTACGCGAGTTCCTGACCAAGTAATTTATTGCTTAATACCTAACCTGAAACGAGCTGGGATAATAAAGGATTTAACCACAAAGGGCACGGGTGACATCAAAAAAAACCAATTTTCTCCCTTTTGTGACCCTTTGTGTCCTTCGTGTTTAGAATTGGAGGCAGATAATGGAAAAAATCAAAGCGATATTCTTCGATCAAGATGGCGTGATCATTGACACCGAGCGGGATGGTCACCGGGTTTCATTCAACATGACTTTCAAAGAATTCGGCTTCAGCGACGAATGGAGCGTGGATTATTACCACGAGCTGCTTCAGATCGCCGGAGGCAAAGAGCGCATGAAACATCACGCCCAAACGAAGGGATTCTCCAAGCCGATACCGCCCGAGGAGCTGTACGAGTTGGTGAAAACCATGCACAAACGCAAGACTGCGCTTTTCGTCGAGCTGATCGAGACCGGCAAGCTGCCGCTGCGCCCGGGCATCCACCGCTTCATGAAAGAAGCCATGCAAGCTGGACTCAAGATCGGCGTCTGCACCACCTCCAACGAGCAGGCAGCCAAAGCCATCACCGAGAAGATCCTCTCGGATATCAAGTTCGATATCCTGCTGGCTGGCGACGTTGTGAGCAAGAAAAAGCCCGATCCGGAGATCTACAACCTGGCGCTCTCCAAGACCGGGTTGAAACCGGAGGAAGTCATCGTCGTAGAGGACTCGAAGAATGGCGTGCTGGCCGGGAAAGCCGCTGGCACACATGTAGTTGTAACCACCAACTACTACACCGAGAAAGAGGATGTCAGCGGCGGCGACATCATCGTCACCTGCCTGGGCGACCCGGATGGCGAGAAGGGCCGCCTCACCAAAGGCGGCAAGGATTTACAGTACGACGACGGTGTGCTCCGGGTTCGTCAAGTGGTTGATTATTTCTCGAAGTAAGATCGGGCTATTCGGGGAAACGAGTTCGTTGTTTGGAAGCCGCGAATTCCACCCTGACCTGGTTTGGCAGGTTGGGCGGAATTCGCGGCTATTATTTCATTGATTGCCTAGCCCCCTGTGTAGATTCAACTCATAAGTGCCACAAAAGCGGTTGAAGGAGAGGTAAGCTGAAGTAGCATAGGCTCCAAGACCGCCAAGTCAAAGGAGCACTTATGAGAACTTACACTCAGCTTACCCAGGAACAAAGATACCAGATTTCTGGTTGAAGTGCACAGATCCACCATCAGTCGAGAGTTGCGTCGGAATACAGTGAGCGCGGCTATTGTCCAAAGCAAGCACATGAGAAAGAGATCGGTCTCCGGGCGAAAGCCAAGCCACTGATCACGGTGACGACCTGGGAAGTGGTAGAAGAGAAATTGCGAGAAGATTGGAGTCCGGAACAGGTATCGGGATGGATGAAGAAGCGCCAAGGCATCCAAATCAGCCATGGATGGGTTTATCAGCACATTCTGGCCGATAAACAAGCTGGCGGCGACCTTCACACCCATCTGCCGAAGGCCTACTCGGCGCTGCCAGAAAAAGCGCCGAAAACGCTATGGAAAGAACGAAAATCGCGCTTCACCCTGATGCAGCCGGTGGATCAACGCCTGGCAGATTTGGTTTCGCAAGCGATGATCTCGTTGTTGAGCCCGTTTGCGGACTGGGTCCATACCATCACCGGAGATAATTGCAAAGAGTTCGTAAATCATGCGCAAATCGCTGAAGCCTTGAAGGCAGCCTTTTGCTTCGCCCATCCATACTCCGCTTGGGAGCGTGGCACAAACGAAAACACCAATGGGCTGATCCACCAGTACTTTCCCAAAAAAACTGATTTCTCAAAGGTCACCTTCAAAGAAGTTCTTGCTGTCGCAAACAAACTCAATCAGCGTCCAAGAAAATGCCTGGATTTCTACACACCTTTTGAGGTATTATTGGAACAGACTGTTGCACTAACAAGTTGAATCCAAGGAGGAAAAGAGATGCTGTTTCGACGCTATGAGAACAATCCGATCTTGACAGCCAATCAATGGCCCTATCCGGTCAATGCTGTGTTTAACCCCGGCGCCATAAAGGTTGACGACGAGACAGTGCTGTTGGTGCGTGTCGAGGACCTGCGCGGATTTTCCCATCTTACAGTTGCTCGAAGCAAAGATGGAATGGCAGATTGGCGCATTGATCCAAGTCCAACCTTGCAGTCAGACACGAGTGTGCAAGAGGAGAGGTGGGGGCTGGAAGACCCACGTATTGTTTGGCTGGAAGAACAGGAAGTATATGCGATTACTTACGTGAGTTTCTCCAAAGGAGGACCACTCGTCTCCCTTGCCACAACAAAGGACTTTAGAACCTTTACCCGCCATGGACCGTTGCTGCCGCCCGAAGACAAAGACGCCTGTGTGTTTCCTCGCCGTTTTCAAGGGCGCTTCGCCCTGATCCACCGGCCGCTCATACGAGGTGAAGGGCACATTTGGATTGCCTTCTCGCCAGATTTGAGGCATTGGGGAGACCACCGTGTCCTGCTTCCGACCAGACCCGGATTGTGGGATTGTCATCGCGTCGGGCTGGGACCGCAGCCCATTGAGACTCCAGAAGGTTGGTTGATTATCTATCACGGGGTACGCTCTACCGCCTCTGGCAGCCTGTACCGTGTTGGCTTGGCTTTATTGGACCTGGAAGAGCCTTGGAAGGTGATCTGCCGGGCCGAGGAATGGCTTTTGAATCCCCGGGAGAGTTATGAACGGGTGGGCGATGTGCCGGGGGTGATCTTCCCAACAGGTGTCGTCGTTCACCAAGAGACGGACGAACTCTTCCTCTACTATGGGGCTGCTGACTCGAGCGTAGGATTGGCAATAGCCCACATGAGCAAAATCAAGGAGTATCTCCTGTCCTGTCCAACACCGCGTTCAAGCGAATAGAAGCAGGGAAGGAGCAGGCTTGAGACTACTTTACGCCGGAGTATGTGATTTCAGAATATTATCCGCAATGCAATTTGGGACAAGGAGGTGTAGGACATGCCAGAGACAGTCCTGAACCACATTCGGGTAGGCTTCATCGGAACGTATCCTCCCCGCCAGTGTGGGATTGGGGCGTTTACCCACGATCTGGCGACTGCCGTCGCGCAGCTTTACGGAGAAACGCCCGGTCAGGGCGAAATCGCCCAAGTGGTTGCCCTCACCAACATTCCTGGAGGTTATGCCTACGGTAGAGAGGTCTGCTTTGAAATCCACCGTCAGCACGCAATAGATTACCATCAGGCGGCTGATTATCTCAACCTTTCGCGTGTGCAGGTCGTGAGTCTACAGCACGAGTTTGGTATCTACGGCGGCGAGGATGGGGACTATATTCTCAATCTCCTCAGCAACTTGAAGAAGCCCGTTGTGACCACACTGCATACCGTGCTTGCGGAGCCTACTCCAGGCCAGTTGCGGACGCTCCAGTTCATTTGTAAACATTCCATACTGGTTGTGGCGCAAGCCCAAAAGAGCGTAGAGATGCTGACTGATATCTATGGCGTTCCTGGCGAGAAAATTCTTCTGATTTACCATGGCGCGCCCGATGTGCCTTTTCTCGCCCCGGCAATCTACAAGAATCAATTTGATGCCGCAGGACGCCGCGTGATATTGACCTTTGGTCTGCTCAACCCCAAGAAGGGCATTGAAAGCGTCATTGAGGCGTTGGCTTCCATCGTACCAGAGTTTCCCGATATGCTCTATATCGTGCTCGGTGCAACCCATCCAGAAGTCAGACGCCGCTATGGGGAAGCGTACAGACTCTCTCTGGAGAGATTGGTCAAACAGAAGGGGTTGGCGCGGCACGTCGTTTTTCACAATCACTTTGTCACCCACGAACAGCTCATTGAGTTTTTGATCGCAACAGACATTTTCATAACACCCTATCTGACCAAAGAGCAAAGCGTTTCGGGAACGTTGTCTTATGCGATGGCGTGCGGCAAAGTGATTGTCTCGACCCCGTACTGGTACGCGGAAGAAATGTTGTCCAATGGCAGGGGGCGTCTTGTCCCATTTCGGGATGTGGGCGCCCTGGCAGACTGCTTGCGCGACCTCCTGAGCGATGAGATGAAGCGGAGCCGTCTGCGGGCGTGCGCGTATCAGTTTGGGCGGCAGATGATTTGGCGAGAGGTAGCAAGTCGCTACGTCAAAGCCTTCGAACAAGCCCGCCAGGAGTATGACGCTTGGGCTGCGCGTCTCCACATCCGGGAGCAAGTATCCCAACCCCTTGCCTTACCTGAGATCAATCTCTCGCATCTTCGTACCCTAACCGACGATACGGGCATACTCCAGCATGCTGTGTTCGGGATCCCAGATCGCTATCATGGCTACAGTACTGATGACAATGCCCGCGCCGTAGTGATTGCTGTTATGAACTGGAAATTGTTTGAAGATGAAAGCCTTCTGCCTTTGCTGTACACCTATCTCTCTTTTCTCAGCCACGCCTTGAATAGAGAGAATGGACATATTCGGAACTTGATGTCCTATGACAGGCGTTGGCTGGAGGAGGTCGGATCGGAGGATAGTCACGGAAGGGCGCTTTGGGCTCTGGGGATCACCGTCGCTTACCCACCGACAGACTCTATCCTGGCTCTTGCCGCAAAGATGTTTGAAGAGTCCGTACGATCCTGCACCTCTTTTACTTCGCCCCGCGCGTGGGCATACATCATTCTCGGCTGTCTGGCTTATCTTCAACGCTTCAGCGGGCACCAAGAAGCGCGGCATGTAGGCACGCTTCTGGCTGAACGCCTTTTTGACTTGTTTCAAGCTAACGGCTCAGAGGATTGGCCCTGGTGTGAGGATACTGTGACCTATGACAACGCACGTTTGCCGCAGGCACTTATCACCGCCGGAGAGTGGCTTGGACACAATGATATGCGCGCGAGAGGGCTGCATTCCCTGGAATGGTTGTTGCAAATCCAAACTCACCCACATGAAGGACACCTCTCCCTAATTGGTAACCGTGGCTGGTTCCCCCACGGCGGAAAGAAGTCGCCGTTTGACCAGCAGCCTCTCGACGCGGCTGCTCTCATTGACGCCTGCTACGAGGCTTATCTTGCCACACAAGAAGAGAGATGGCTCAAGAGTATGAGCACCTGTTTTGATTGGTTCCTGGGAAAAAACGACGTTCACGAAGTCGTCTGCGATTTCAGCACTGGTAGCTGTAAAGATGGATTGCACTCTGCGGGCGTCAGTCAAAACCAGGGTGCTGAGTCAACCCTGTCGTGGTTGATGTCGCTTCATCGCCTTTACCAGGTGAGCCAGGAGAGTATTCTGGTCGAAGCCGAAGCGGAGGCAAGCCATGAGTGATAGCACCAATGTCGTAGGTCATTCTGTTTCGCGAATTGACACCGTCGCCAGCATGAGTCGCATCATCACAATTGGGGCGCCGATCTTCACACTTGTAGCGCGGCTACATTGGGTTGCTATGATTGGCTGGGCCGTGGCCACAGTGGGGATTCTCCTTAGCCCTAAAGATTGGCTGCGCGTTGTTGGGCTGACCGCTGGAATAACCGAACTCGTGGTCGGCATTCCGCTGGCGTTCGTCACAGCCCAACAACTAGGGCGATTCTCGCTATTCGCCCTGGTGCCGATTGCCTGTCTGATCCTTATCGTGCTCTTCGTTTGGCCGAAGCTGTGGGGGCGGCTCACCGGAGCGACAGATTAACGAGCCTCCGCTCCGAAAACCCGACCGGAGTGAGATCCCTCGTCTATGCGCGGAACCGGCCAAGGGTCCGGGAAGAAGCGAGCGGAAGCAAAAGCTGGGGCCGGGCCGTCGTGTGATATTTGTCACAGACAGCGGCATTGTCCGCGTGCCATAATGATTGTCGAGGCGATTAAGCA
>JALHUM010000159.1 GCA_022865905.1 Anaerolineales bacterium
CCATCCGCAGCAACCAGGGAGAAGATGAGATTGGATTTGGAGAAGATCGGCTCGGCCAGGGGGACCTCGCCCACCCACCTCGATCCCCCCTCCCTCTCCCGCGGGGAGAGGGAGGGGGGAAGAAGGCGCACCGCCACCCAATCCTCGCGCCCGGCTTGAGAGGGGACGTTGAGGGTCAGCTTTGCAAGCAGCGATGGTCGCGGGCGGTCGAGGGGCAAGCCTAGCAGCCTCTCGATCACCGGCGCGACGAATAAACCCGCGATCACCAGCGCGCTGACCGGGTTGCCCGGCAGCCCGATCACGGCTTTGCCGTCGCAGACCGCCAGGATGGTCGGCTTGCCGGGGCGGATGTTGACGCCGTGCACCAGCACGACCGGCTTGCCCAACGAGCGGATGGCATCCGCAGTCATGTCGCGCGCGCTGGCCGAAGAGCCAGCCGTGATGATCACCAGATCACATTCCGATAGGGCGCGTTGAGCCGCCTGCTTCATGGTTTCAAGATCGTCCGGCACGATGCCGTACAACACCGGTTCGCCGCCGTATTTCGTCACTAGCGCGCACAGCGTGTACGAGTTGACATCCCGAACCTGACCGGGACGCGGCGTTTGCTCAGGCCGTACAACTTCGTCGCCGCTGGAGATCAGGCCGATGCGCGGCGGCTTCACGACCGAGACTTGAGTCATTCCCAGTGCCATCAGCCCGCCAATCTCCGCCGGGCGGATGCGCCTTCCAGCCGGGATGACTACCTGTCCCTGTCTGACATCCTCGCCGATGCGCAATACGTTTTCCCCCTCCGCGACCGCACGCGAAATTTCGATTTCGGGTGTAGGGGCAGGGCTTGTCCCTGCCCCAGAGCGACCATGAAGGTCGCCCTTACCAACCATTTGTGTATATTCCAGCATAACGACCGCATCCGCGCTGGCAGGCAGCATCCCGCCAGTGTGGATCAGGGCCGCCTCGCCAGGCTGGATGTCGAAACCAGGCTGAGCGCCCATCGAAACTTCCCCGACAACCTTGAGATAGGCTGGCAGCGACTCGCTAGCCCCGAAAGTATCAACGGCGTAGACCGCGTAACCATCCATTGCGGAGCGGTTGAAGGCGGGGAGCGGATGCGGCGCCTCGACCGGCAAAGCGGTCACCCGGCCCAGGGCCTGGGTCGTGTCAATAGTCTCGGCAGCAGGTTGAGGGTCAGGAAGGCTGAGTAGGAGAAGAGAACGGGCATCGTCGGGTGTTTGGAGATGGAGGAATTCGGGCATGGGGAACGAGTCGGCGAGTCAACAGGTTAGCGGATCCAAAAGGAGAGAGTGAGCAGGTAGGCTGTCAGACCGAAGATGGCGGAGGCGTTGATGGACAGGATGGTCCAGAGAGGCTTTACACCCAAAGCGATATTGCGCAGCATGAAGATCTGGTAGGCGGCCAGGGGGAGGGTCAGGAAGACCGGCCAGAGCAGCCTCCAGGGAAAGCCAAAGAAAGGTGCGGCAACGAACAGCACGTAAGCAGCCAGCAATAGGGCGTGGTGGAGCGGGACGGCGCGCGGCCAGGTCAGGCGGATCAGCAGGGTGCGGCGGCCATATTTCTGGTCGGAGGCAAAGCTGAGAAAATCCAGCGCCAGAAAATTGGCCACAGCCAATAACGTCAGCGGAAAAGCAACCAGCGGCAAGAGGCGGTGAAATTCGTCCGCCTGGAGCAGGAAAGCCAGGCCAGGGATGAAATCGGCAATAAGGATGGCGAGGGCAAGTTCTCCAAAACCGGTATAAACCAGGCGTATTGGAGGCACGGAATAGGTCATGAGCAGCAGGAAAATCAGCCCCAGAAAGGAGCCGGAGGAGGGAGTAATGATCCGCAGGCGTAACATCACGACCGTAGAGGCAGCGACCAGGGTCAGCGCGGCAGCGGAAACTTGCAAGAGGAGCGTCCGTAAGCGCAGGCGTTTGGAGGGTGTATCGGCCTCGCCCAATGGCTCGTTCGGCGAATGGAAGTACTCGGCCAGCAGGTAGGCAGCGACCTGGATCAATAAGATCCAAACGAATCCCAACCAGAATGCACTACCTTCGAGGTGAACGCCAAGATAGCGGGCGATGCCTGTCCCAAGGATGTAGGTCAAGCTGGCGAGAATAAGCCGGAGAGGCTGGGAAAAACGGAACAGGGTGCGGAGATTGGTCATGTGCGGCGCAGGTCACGCAAGTGGATCTGGTTGTGTCGATAAACCATCTTGATCATCTCGCCCAGGGTGGTAAAGCCCAGGAAGGGATGGCGGCCTGTCTTTTGCAGGTCAGATTCGGAGAGGCCAGAAACCCAGGCGATCATCCTGGCTCGCGCTTCCTGGTATTGTGCAAGCAAGTCGGATGGGGATATTTCAGCCAGTTTTGACACCTGTTCGGCGTTGAAACGACCAACCGAGAAATCTTCGCTTGCCCCCATGCCACCCTCGCGGATGTTTTCAAACAGCTTCAGGATTGACTTTTCCACCGAAACGAAGTGCGCCAACACGTCGCGAACCTTCCATTCAGCGCCTTCGATGTAGACGACCTGTTGCCATTGGTCGCCAGTCAGCGCGGCGAAGAAAGTAGCAGTCCTTTCTCCCTTTGCGCGCAGTCGTTCTGCAAGAAATGCTGGCGATTCTGGCATCGTAGACTCCTGATTACAACAACGAATAGCCACCATCCACAACGATGGTCTGGCCAGTAATATACTCGTTTTCGAGCAAGAATTCGAGGGCAGAGGCGATTTCGGCCACCGAAGCGGGACGCTTCAACGGCAGACGTTCCACCAGCCGGTTCCATTCTTCTTCCGTAACGTAATCGGACGGCAGTACCAGGCCCGGCGCGATGGCGTTGACCCTAATCCGAGGCGCCAGGGAACGCGCCAGGACGCGCGTCAATGACTCAAGTCCCGCTTTGCTGACCGTATAGGCCGGGAATCCGCCCCAGGCTTTCTGCGCGCCGATGTCAGTCACGTTGACGATCAAGCCGCCATCCTCCATGCGTTTTGCAGCCTCCTGCGCACATAGGAACGGGGCGCGCAAGTTCAGCGCGATCGCCACATCGAAATCCCCGGCGGACAGTGTGCGCACATCGCCGGGCGGCATAACTGCCGCGGAATTGACCAAGACCTTCAAGGAGTGAGGCAGCGCGTCGAGAGCAGAGAATAGAGATTCGATATTCGTCGAACTGGTCAGATCAGCCTGTACCGGATAGACAGGCATGCCCAAAGCGCGGATCGCGTCGGCGGCAGCAGCCGCTTCTTCCTCAGAATGGTGATAATGAAGAAGGATTGCAAATCCCTGGCGAGCCAATGCCAGGCCAAAGGCGCGCCCAAGACGGTGCGCCCCTCCTGTAACCAGGGCAAGAGGGACTTCGGACATGCCTATGTTTTACCACAAATTCTAGACACCCGGCGTCTTGAAGACGCCGGGTGTCTGCCTTATTTGCGAAAGAAATTGGATATAAAGAACCAGATGTTTGCCGGACGCTCGGCCAGACGGCGCATGAAATACGGATACCAGTGCGTGCCGTATGGAACGTAGATGCGCACCGGATAACCCTCGCGCGCGCACTGCTCTTGTAGGTCGCGGCGGATACCATACAGCATCTGGAATTCCATGGCATTTTTGGGCAGCCCAACCTTCTCGGCATATTTCTTGGCGAACTCGATGCATCTGGGATCGTGCGTGCCAATCGCCGGGATCGGCGGTACGCGCCCATCGGAGTTGACCGAAAGAGATTTGGCAGCCAGCGCGGCGTCAATCATGATCTTGGACAACAAGTCGAAGTTGGCGTCCACGTCCGCTTTCTTGGGATAAGCCAGCTCCGGCGGCTCCTTGTACGCCCCTTTGACCAGGCGAAAGCGCGTCTCCTCGGCCAGCAGGGCGCGGGTATCAGCTTCGGTGCGAAAGAGATAGGACTGCACCACCATACCGACGTTCTTATATCCTCTCTGTCGAATCTGTCGGTAAAGTCGGATTGTCTTGTCCGTATAGGGCGTATCTTCCATGTCAATGCGGACATAGTTGTTGTTCTGCGCGGCGGCCTCGACGATCCGCGTCAGGTTTTTCGCGCACAACTCCTCGTCCAGCGCGAGGCCGATCTGCGTCAGCTTGATGGAAACGTTCGAGCGTACGTCACAACAACTTACCTGATTGATGACTTCCAAAATATCTTCTGTTGCTTGATTTGCTTCGTCAAGTGTCGAGGTATGCTCCCCCAAGTGGTCGAGTGTGGCATTGATCCCACGGGCATTAAGCTCGCGCACGACGCGGATTGCATCCTCGATCTTTTCCCCGGCCACAAAACGAGAAGCTGTCCGCCAGGCGAATTTCCAGCGGGTCACGAGGCGTTGCGCCCAGTCTGCTTTGGAAAGGTAGATCAGTAAAGAACGCAGCATATTCGTATCCTCGCGGTTGAGAGAATTTCGTCGCACACATTGTGCGCTCCTTCACTGATTGTAGCACAATTACTTTTAGGTGAGTGTGTTATACTACCGCCTTAGCATAATTTCCATCCCGCTGGAGGCAGCGTGAAAATCCGCGGCTCTTCTCTTTATCTTAGCTGGGTATCCCTATTCTTCAGTTCGATTGCCATCATCTTGACGGTCTTCACGCTCGTACAGTACAGTCGCCTGAGAAATGACTATCCGCCGGAGATGGTGATCGCCGGTGTGCCCGTCGGCGGCCTGGACCCTCAAACTGCTGCCCAAAGACTGCTACAGGTTTACTCCTTGCCGGTGGAAATCCACTATGGGGACGCAATCATCCAGCTCGACCCCAACCTGATTGGCTTTCAACCGAACACAGAAAGTATGCTCGCCGCGGCTGACCTCCAGCGTACCGGTGCATCCTTTTGGCGCGGTTTCTGGAACTATTTGTGGAATCGAAAATCCGCGACAACCGAAGTACCCCTCGTTGCGACGCATTCAGAAGAGCGTCTGCGTGCTTACCTGACCAGCGAAATCGCAGCCCGTTACGACCAGCCGCCCATCCCAGCGCAACCCATCCCCGGCAGCACCGAATTCCAGCCTGGCCAACCCGGCCAGGTCATAGATGTTGACCGGGCTGTCATACTCATCGGGGATGCCATGCGCTCCCCGAGCCAACGCGTAGTCCAGCTTGCACCCGTATACATATCAGCCGGTCGCCCTTCCAAGCAGAACCTTCAACTGCTCCTGGAGGAGATTATCGGCCAGGATAATTTCGATGGGATTGTCGGCATCTATCTGCTCGACCTGCAAACCGCAGAAGAACTGCACTTCGCCTACCGGGCTGGCGAGAACCTGCCGGTTAACCCGGATATCACCTTCACTGCCTCCAGCACGATCAAAATCCCCATCATGGTGACAGCCTACCAGCACTTCAACGGCCGGCTGGATGACGAGACTGCCGCGCTCATGCTGGACATGATCAAGAAGTCCGAAAACCCTCCCGCTGACTCCTTGATGCGAGTCATTGACGAAGCGCGCGGCCCACTGATCGTCTCGGAGACGATGAAGGCATTAGGCTTGCAGAATACCTTCCTGGCCGGTTATTTTTATGATGGCGCGCCGATCTTGCAGATCTTTCACACGCCCGCCAATACACGCACGGATGTGAACACCGATCCCGATAACTACAGTCAGACCACACCCTCGGACATCGGCTCGCTCCTGGAAGATATTTACCAATGCTCCCAAACCGGAGGCGGGACTTTGGTCGCCGCTTTCCCCGGACAAATTGACCAGACCTCCTGCCAGGAGATGATCCAATACCTAGTAGAGGACAAGATCGGGGTGTTGATCCAGTCCGGCGTGCCGGAAGGGACAGCCGTAGCCCACAAGCACGGCTGGGTGACCGATCCAAGCGGTGTTATCCACAATGTCTCCGACGCGGCCATCGTCTACACACCTGCCGGGAACTACATTCTGGCCATTTACGTCTACCATCCCAACCAGATCATCTGGGATGAAGTTTCCAAAATGTACGCCGATCTTTCCAGGGCGATTTACAATTATTTCGGACTGGCAGTGCAATAACATGAACCAGACCCTGAGCCTCTACCGCCTCCAACAGACCGACAGCCAGATCAGCCGGGTTCAGGCGCGCCTCCAGGCCATCCATAAAATACTGGAGGACGACGAGGCTCTTCGTCAGGCCTGCGCGCAGACTGAAGTCGCGGAAAAGAACCGGTTGGCTGCCGAACGCGCTCTCCGCCAGGCCGAGGATACCGTCCGCGATCAGCACATCAAGATCGAGCAGACAGAATCCAGCCTGTACAGTGGTAGCGTCCACAATCCCAAGGAACTCCAGGATTTGCAGAACGATGTCGCCGCGCTCAAGCGCCATCTCGCCACGCTGGAGGATCGCCAACTGGAGGCCATGCTGGTTTGCGAGAAGGCCGAGTCTGCCCACCAAGCCGCGCAGGTCGCGCTGCAGGCCGTTCGATCCCAATGGAACGAACAAAACCAGAGCCTGGGACAGGAACAATCCAGCCTGCAAAGAGAAGCCACAAAGCTAGAGGCCGAGAGGCAGGCAATCGCCAACGCCATACCCACCCAATTCATCGAAGGGTACAACCAACTCCGCCAAACGCGCGGCGGGGTGGCCGTGGCAGCCATTTCAGAGAGCGCCTGCGCTGCTTGTGGTTCAGGCCTGACCCCGGCGGAGCAACAGGCGGCCCGTTCAGCCGCCCAGATAGCACGCTGTCCTTCCTGCGGGCGCATCCTGTACGGCAGCTATAGTCCCCCGTGCAATTCCGCTTACCCTACATTGACCGCATCTCATTTTGGCTAGGTGTTGCCTTCGCGACTGCGTTCTGGTGGGTACTCGCCGCCTTGCGCCCATTGCTCCAACAAGTCATCCAGAGCCTGAAAGCCAAACAGAAAGAGAAGAAAGAAAAAGTACGCACCGCCAGCGCCATCGAGGAGCGTTACAGGCAAATAATCCTGCAGCAGGCGCAGGGATTTCACCTGGCTGCCCCACTCTTCTCGCTGGAAGAAATCCTTATTCCCCCCAGGTTGCTCCTCCCGCCAATGCATCCTGCGCCAGGTAAGCCCACCCTGGCTGAAGACATAGTCAGCCTGACCTTGCCTTACATGCCGGACTGGCCCGAATTGGCAGCGATATATAATGCGCCGACCCTTTCCTTTCCAAAGGCTCTAGCTGGAGGCCTCGACCTGGTCATAATGGGACAGCCTGGCTGCGGGAAGACGGTCGCGCTGGCATACCTGGCTTCACTGACGGCGCGCCGGAACCCAGCCTCCGGCCTCCCACCCGAGACCGTGCCCATCCTCGTTCACGTAGCGGACCTGGACCTGCCACTGAAAAATCCCGAAAGCCTGCTCAACCCGATCATAGACACCGTTGCTGAGCGCGCCCCCGTCAGGGACCTGCCGCGTCTGCCGGATTTCATTCAACGCATCTTCCGCGAAGGCCGCGTCCTCTTCCTCTTGGACGGCCAGGACGAACTTCCCCCTGGCGACTTAAAAACCGCCGTCGCCTATCTCGACCAGCTCAAGCAGACTTACCCCGCGACGCGCTTCGTCACGACAGCCTGCCCTGATTGTCTGGACGGGCTGATGGAACTGAACTTCGCCCCCTTCACCCTGGCATCCTGGAGTTCAAAACAGCGCAGCGAATTCCTGGACAAATGGAGTGAGCTTTGGACTCGCTACGTGGCCGTGGAGGCCTGGGTGCAAAGCGGCCCTGAACAGGTTGACCCCCTCCTGCTCAACCAGTGGCTGACTGTGGATAAGGGCAACCTAACCCCCCTCGAATTGACACTACATGCCTGGGCGGCCTTCGCGGGCGACGTGCGCGGGCCGCGCCCGCTGGAAGCCATCCAGGCGCACATACGCCGGTTGTCGCCCGCCGATACACCTTCGGAAGCGATGGAATTGCTCGCACTGCAGACCAATCTGGCCGCAAAACCGGTCTTCGACCCTCGCCAGGCGCGCGAATGGATTAAATCGTTCGAACCTCCTGAAGTGTACGAGGCCGGAGATGAAGAAAGCGAAGTCAGGAAAAGTAAGAAAGCCAGCAAAGGGGAAAAAGCCGCATCCAGGCCAGGTGTTCTGGCAAAGATGGTTGCCAACGGGATGCTCACCCAACACCGCAACAACCAGATGCGTTTTACCCATCCGCTTTTCGCCGGTTATCTGGCTGGCAAGACGCTGGTCAATTACCGCGCCGAAGCCGTCCTCGATCAACCTGCCTGGAGCGGAAAGTACCTGGCGCTGCACTATCTATCCGCTCACCGCGACATATCCACCCTGGCTGAAACGCTGACCGCCACCTCAAAACGTCCCCTGGAACGCAACCTGCTGACGGCTGGCGGCTGGCTGCGCGAGGCTCCCCCTCAGGTGGCCTGGCGCGGAAACATCATGGCAAAACTAGCTGCTCTTCTCCAGGAACAGGATCAACCGCTCGCGTTAAGGAGTAAAGCGCTGGCGGCGTTGGTACTGAGTGAAGATCCAGCCGCTGCCGCCCTTTTCCGCCAGCTCCACAATGCCCCTTCGCCTGAAGTCGTACAACTGGCCGCCCTGGGAAGCGGTGCGATGCAGGATACCAAAGCCATCGAGGGCCTGGCCGACATGCTCAACAGTTCCAACCCCAATGTCCAACGCGCGGCATGCCTGGCATTGGTCGCCGTTGGCACGACATCTGCCATCGATTTTGTGGGCGCCGCTCTCTTGCAAGGCGGCGAGAACCTGCGCCGCTTCGCTGCCGAGGCTTTAGCAAATCATCCCCCCGACGGTCATGCCATGCTCAAAGAAGGCACGGCCGTGGACGATCTGCTGGTGCGGCGCGCAGTCGCCTATGGCCTGAGCCGGGTGGATCAGCCCTGGGCGGATGAACTCTTAGCCAAGTTGCAGGTCGAAGACAAAGAGTGGATCGTGCGCACCTCTGCGACCGAGGTGATCGAAAGCCGGAACCGAGCCCACTCTTACATCCAGGTGCCGATACCGCCTCCATCCGAATCACCTTGGTTGATCGCCTTTGCCGGAAAGCAGGGCATGGGCATTTCGCCGAACCAACCCACCACCGACCTCCTGTTGCTGGCACTAAAAAATGGCAGCGAAGAAGAGCGCCTCGCTTCACTGGTCTACCTGCGCCAATACCCGACTGAAACCTTGTTGGGCGAGCTTTATCACACCATGTATAGTGACGACACACTCATGCGCGAAGCCATTTTCCAGGTTTTGTGGGAATTGGCCGCCAGCGGCGTCGCGCTACCCGATCCACATCAATTTGGAGTAGGCTGATGCCCGACCAATCCATCCTGCTTACAATTGCTATCCTCGGTGGTACTGGCAAAGAAGGAAAAGGTCTGGCTTATCGCTGGGCAAAAGCTGGTTACCGCGTGTTGATCGGCTCGCGTACACCCGAAAAAGCCCAGGCAACCGCCCAGGAACTCCTCAAACGGCTTGGCGGGGAAGCCCATCTCGAAGGCTTGAGCAACGTTGAAGCCGCACAAAAAGCTGACATCGCCGCGCTGACCGTCCCCTACGCTGCGCACCGCGAAACGCTCGAGAGCGTGAAGTCAGCCCTGCTAGGCAAAATCCTGGTAGATGTGACCGTCCCGCTCGTCCCGCCAAAAGTAACGAAGGTGCAGATGCCGCCAGCTGGGTCTGCTGCGCAGGAAGCGCATGAAATCCTGGGCGAAGAGGTGCAGGTAACCTCCGCCTTCCAGAACATCTCCTACGAACACCTTCTGCACGATGAACCGGTCGAATGTGACGTGCTGGTCTGCGGGACAAGCAAAGAGGCGCGCGCCGAGGTGCTGAAACTGGTTACGGCGGCTGGCCTGACCGGCTGGGACGCCGGGCCGATCGAGAATTCGGTAGTGGTGGAGGGGATGACGAGCGTGTTGATTGGGATCAATAAGCAATATGGGGGTACACACGCGGGGATAAAAATAACCGGCGCAAAATAATCAATATAATTTGCATCATGCCCCTCACCCTCACTCCCCTCTCCTCCATCCCCCTCATTCGTCCCGGCGACAACCTAGCCGGGATCATCCTCGCCGAACTTCGCACTGCGCACATCGAACTTAAAGATAACGATATTCTGGTCATCACCTCGAAAATCGTTAGCAAAGTTGAGGGAAGGTTGGTCAATCTGACTGTGATCAAGCCCTCTAAAGAGGCTATTGAATTGGCTACGCGCAGCGCTAGAGACACGCGTATGGTCGAACTCATCCTTCAGGAGAGCCGCGAAGTGCTGCGCGTACGCCCTGGGACGATCATCGTAGAGCACAGGTTGGGTTTCGTTTGCGCCAATGCCGGGATTGACCACTCAAATGTGAGTCCCCCTCTCCCACCGGGAGAGGGAACAGGGCCTGCCCTGAGCGAAGTCGAAGGGGTGAGGGCCGACGATTGGGTGCTGCTCCTCCCCGAAGACCCTGACCGCTCGGCGGCAGAGATCCGGCACAAACTCGAAGCTGCGAGCGGGGTGCGATTGGGCGTGATGATCATCGACTCGCACGGGCGCGCCTGGAGGCTGGGTACGGTAGGCATGACCATTGGCTTGAGCGGCCTGCCTGGCGTTGTGGATGAGCGCGGCTGGCAGGATCTTTTCGGTTACACACTGCAAATCACCGTCGTCGGCGTGGCGGACGAACTAGCCGCGGCCGCCTCGCTGGTCATGGGCCAGGCTGCCGAAGCCACGCCGGTCGTCCACGTGCGCGGCTTCCCCTATCCGCTGCGCGAGGGATCACTCGGTGAACTCCTGCGCCCCAAAGAACAGGACATGTTCCGATGAGCACTGAATTCTGGGAAGCACTTGACCGGCTGGTTTCCGAAAGCCGGGTCGTCATTGACCGCCCAAAAGGGACATGCCACCCGCGTTACCCGGAACTGGCCTACCCGCTGGATTATGGCTACCTCGACGGCACAACTTCCGGCGATGGCGGAGGAATTGATGTTTGGCTCGGCGCGTCCGGGACCCGCGACCTGTCCGCTGTGCTCATGACCGTGGACCTGGTAAAACGGGATGCAGAGATCAAACTACTTCTCGGCTGTTCGGAAGAAGAAACTCAAATTGCACTGGCCTGCTCTAACAACGACAAGATGCGCGCACTGCTTGTCCGCCGACCAAAGGAGAAAACATGAAATCCATCCCCGAATCCCACCAGGATTTGCTGAAAGACGAGACGAAAGCCATTGCCTACCTCGCCACCCTCATGCCGGACGGCTCGCCGCAGGTCACACCGGTCTGGTTCAACACGGACGGCGAGCATATTCTCATCAACACGGCTCAAGGGCGCATCAAGGATCGGAACATGCGCGCCCGGCCACAGGTCGCGTTGTGCATCGCCGACCCAGGCAATCCCTATCGCTACTTGCAAATTCGCGGCAAGGTGGACGAGTTCACCATCGAGGGCGCGGACGCCCACATTGAAGCGCTGGCGGGCAAATATACCGGCACGTACAAGTACATGTTCGGCAAGACGGGTGAAAAACGTGTCACCTACAAAATCCTCCCCAGAAAGGTGGACGCGCACGGATGATGGCAGATCTGCACGATTTTTTACGCTCGCGCCGCTCGATCCGCCGCTTCCGCCCGGACCCGGTGCCGGTTGCCGTTATTCGGCGTATCCTGAAAACCGCGACCTACGCCCCCTCCGCCCACAACAACCAGCCCTGGCGCTTTGCCGTGTTGACCACCACCGAGACGAAAAACCAACTGGCCGAGGCCATGGCCGCCGATTTCCGCCGCGATCTGGAGAAGGAGGGCCTGCCCGAAGCTGATATCGCGGCGCGCCTCGAACGCTCCCGCCGCCGCATCCACGAAGCGCCGCTTGTCGTGATCTTGTGCATGGACGCCTTCGGCACGAACAGTTACCCCGATCCCAAGCGCCAGCAAGCCGAGATGACGATGGCCGTCCAATCCACGTCGCTGGCCGGGTTGCAACTGCTGCTGGCGGCGCACGCTGAAGGGTTGAGCGGCGTCTGGACGTGCGGGCCACTCTTTACCCCAGAAACGGTCCGCGCCGCGTTGGATTTACCCGCCGCGTGGCAACCGCAGGCAATGCTCTTCATCGGGTACCCGGCGGAATCGCCCTCAATCCCAGAGCACAAACCGCTGGAAGAAGTTACCCTTTTTCTCCTCTCTCAAGTTACATCCACCCCTGTCAACTTCGAAAACAGCCGGTGAAACAATGCGAAGGGTAAGACCGATACCAGATGCACCGCCCCGCTCAACCCGAAAATCGCTGCCAGTCCTTTCAGGAAAGAATTGACCGGCGCAGCCATGTTGTCCAGCATCCAGGGACCGGCGCCAGCCACGATGGTCAGGCCGAATAGAAAGCCGATCACCAGTCCCAACGGCAGCCAGGCGTGACGGTCGGAGGCTGAGGGCATCATGGTGCTGCTTACCACGAAGGTCAGGTAGAACCACAGCCAGAAGTCATGGATTGTGGGCAGGTAGGAAATCCCCACCCAAAATAGTTCGAATTGCCCATTACGCAGAAGATCCCACAAGATCGGCATTTCCAGACGACTGATGGCCACATATGCCACGAACAGGCAGCCGGTGATGAGCGGCGCGGCGCCGATCAGGGAATCCCTTATGATGCCGCCGCCGGCGATCTCGACATAGCCCAGGCGCAAGGTTCCATCTGCCATTTGGCGAGGGAAAATCGAGAAGCGCCCGGTGCGCACGCGCAGGAGATGCGCCATCAAGAAATGGCTCAACTCATGCAAGAAAATGCCGGGGATGAAAATCAAAGAAAATATTATGGCGGAAATATCCTGGCGACGTGTGAGGATAAGAAAGACGGCCTGGATCTCGCGGTGTAACCAGCGCTGCAAGAACACCAGCAGCACCAGGATCAGCATCAACCAGAGCAGACCGTCAAAACCGGTAAGGATTGCCAAGTGTCTTTTATTTCACCGCGGCGCGCGTGATCGCAACGTATTCGTCAATTTTCAAACTAGCCCCGCCGACCAGCGCGCCGTCAATATCCGGCTGGGAGAAGAATTCAGCCGCGTTGGAGGCTGTTACCGAGCCGCCGTAGAGGACGCGGATCGCCTGCGCGGTCGCTGGGCCACATAACTCAACCAGCGACTTGCGGATCACATCCCGCACGACTCCGTTGGCGTTCTCGCCGCTGGAGGCGCGGCCGGTGCCGATTGCCCAGACCGGCTCGTAGGCGATGATGATTTTCGGGGCAAAATCCGCATCCAAACCTTTCAGCCCCTCCCGAACCTGGCGCGAAACAACGTGAGCGGTGCGTGCAGATTCATTCTCTGCTAAGGTCTCGCCCACGCACACAATCGGGATCAGGTTACGGGTCCGCGCCGCCGCGACTTTCTTGTTGACGGTTCCGTCCGTCTCGCCGAAGTACGTCCGGCGTTCGGAATGCCCAATGATGACATATTTACAGAACTCGGCCACCATCGCCGGAGAGGTCTCGCCGGTAAAGGCACCCTTCTCCTCCCAGTGCATATTCTGCGCGCCCAGGCCGATGTTGGTACCCTGGAGCAGCGCCGCGACGGCGAGCAGCGAAGTAAAAGGCGGGCAGAGCACTTTCTCCACACCATTGATCTCGTTCAATCCCTTGCTCAACTCAAAGGCCAGCGAACGAGCTTCTTCGACAGTCTTGTTCATTTTCCAATTGCCTGCCACAAAGGGTATCCGCATCGTTCACTCCATTGGGAATGGATTCAGATCCTAAAAGTCTCCGAGACCTTTAAGGTCTGAACTTAGCATAAGTGGGATGATATGAGGTTGGCCTCGGCGCGGATCCAGTCCACGATGGTTTCTTCATCCAACGAGGCAGTCAGCAGTTTCCTGGCAGAATCAATATGCCCCTGTTTGGCATTGAATTCCGCCTGCAACAAGCGCGCCTCGCGTTGGAAACGCGCCAGAAGTTTCTGTTCCTCCAAAAAAGCAGGATGAAGCACCTTGAGAGCCCCGTAACGGTCCAAGGCGGCGTGATAGGCCTTGTACACAGTCACCATGCCGCCTTGTCCCAATTGCTCGATGATGCGGTATGGGCCGACCGTGTCACCAACGCTGAATAACACAAAGGTTACTTGTCCTGCAATGCGGCAACGCCTGGCAAAACCACTCCTTCCAGCATTTCGAGTGACGCGCCACCTCCGGTAGAGATGTGCGTGATCTTATCGGCCAGACCAGATTGCTGGATAGCAGCAACCGATTCGCCGCCGCCGATGATGCTGACTGCGTCGGACTCAGCCACAGCCTGCACGACGCCGAATGTGCCTTTAGCGAATTCCGGGAACTCGAACACGCCCATCGGCCCGTTCCAGACGACGGTTCTGGCAGCTTTGATTACCTTGGTGTAACCGGCAATCGTCTCAGGCCCGATGTCCAGGATGCGCCAGCCTTCCGGGATGGGGCCAGTCGGCATAACCCTGTGAGCCGCCGCGGCCTCGAACTTGTCGCCAATGACCACGTCCACGGGTAAACGCAGGCGCGGGCCACCTTTGGTGACCAACTCGCGTGCGATTTCGAGAGCCTCATCATCGACCAGCGAATCAGCGACCGGGTATCCCTGTGCCTTGAAAAACGTGTTCGCCATCCCGCCGCCGATCAGGATTGTATCAGCTTTGGTGAGCAGGTTCTCGATGACTCCGATCTTATCGCTGATCTTGGCGCCGCCCAGAATGGCGACAAAGGGTTTGGCCGGGTCAGCCACAGCCGCGCCCAAGTACTGGATCTCTTTTTCCATCAGGAAACCAGCCACAGCCGGCAGGTACTTCGCCACACCCTCCGTGGATGCGTGCGCCCGGTGCGCGGAGCCGAAAGCATCGTTGACGTAGATATCGGCCAAAGCAGCCAACTGCTTCGCCATTTCGGGATTGTTTTTCTCTTCCTCGGGATGAAAGCGAGTATTTTCTAGCACGAGCACCTCGCCCGATTTGAGCGCTTTAGCGGCCTTTTCCGCGGCCGGCCCAAAGCAATCCTCAGCGAAAGCCACCGGCTTGCCAATCAGCTTGCCCAGGTGAGCGGCGACCGGTTTCAGTGAATACTTAGGGTCAGGCCCTTCCTTAGGACGCCCCAGGTGCGAGCACAGGATAATCGCCGCGCCGTGCTCGAGCAAATATTCGAGCGTGGGCAGCGCGGCGCGGATGCGGGTGTCGTCGCCCACCGTTAATCCAGCGGTTGAACTACCGGACAACGGCACGTTGAAATCCACGCGCACGAGGACACGCTTGCCAGCTACTTTGATGTCCCTGATTGTCTTCTTGTCAAACATAGAGGTTAATCCGAATTCTCCACGTAAAACGTATGAATATTACGTTTTACGTTTTACGCTTTATAAGCTCTTCGCCATCAACGCCGCCAAATCTGCCGTGCGGACTGAGTAGCCCCACTCGTTGTCGTACCAGGCAACCACCTTGATGAAGGTGCTCTTCTCTTTGCCGAGTACGCTGGTGAAAGGCAGATCCACCGAAGAGGAGTGCGCATCTCCTTTGAAGTCCATGCTGACCAGCGGCTCGTCCACAGCTGCCAGGATTCCTTTCAGCGGAGGCCTGGCAGCGGCGTCGCGGAAGGCCTGACGCAACTCGTCAGTCGTGGCCGCAGTCTCGATCTCAGCCGTGAAGTCCACAATCGAGACCGTTGGGGTTGGGACGCGCAGGGCATAGCCGTCGAACTTGCCCGCCAAGTCTGGAATGACCAGCTTCAGGGCTTTGGCCGCGCCGGTTGTGGTTGGGATAATGTTCATCGCCGCGGCGCGCGCTCGCCTCAGGTCCGAGTGCGGAAGGTCGAGAATGCGCTGATCGTTGGTGTAAGAGTGGACAGTGGTCATGAAGCCGCGCACGATCTTGTACTTATCGTGCACTACCTTCACCGCCGGGGCCAGACAGTTAGTGGTGCAAGAGGCGTTGGAGACAACGTGATGGATCTTCGGATCATACTTGTCGTCATTTACACCCAAAACGATGGTCAGGTCTTCGCCTTCAGCCGGCGCAGAGATGATGACCTTCTTGGCCCCACCTTTGGTAATGTGATTTGCCGCCCCCTTGACCGTCTTGCCCTTCTTGTTGACACCATCGTTCTTAACGGTAAAGATGCCAGTGGACTCGATCACGATTTCGATCCCCAGTTCGCCCCATGGGATGTTGGCCGGATCGGTCTCCTTGAAGGCCTTGATCTTCTGGCCGTCAACGATGAGAGCGCCATCCGCGGCTTCGACCTTGCCGTTGAAGCGACCATAGTTCGAGTCGTATTTAAGCAAATGAGCCATCGTCGGCAGATCGCCAATATCGTTGAAGGCAACCACTTCCAGCTTTTCCGGGTAGTAGTCGCGTATCGCCTTCAAGACCTGGCGGCCAATACGGCCAAAACCATTAATACCAATACGTACTGCTGACATTGCTAAACCTCCTGAAAAGGGTTGTGTATCATCTCAATAAATTGGGAAGATGGGTTGATGACATTCTATCAACGCGGACGTGTTGTAGTTTCTTTTTCCGGTTCTCTTTCCAATGGGCCTGTCCTTTCATAGAACAAGTCAACCAGCGCCTGCGCCAGCTTGGGCGCCTCGTGGTGTAAAGGGCGCTCGCGGTCGAGCATGTCGGCGCAATAAACGCGCCCATCACCCATCAGCCTGTCGTCGAGCCGCACCCATTGTACTCCCTCCGGCAAGTCCGCCTCGTAGTTGGTGTTACACACGATGATATCAATGACATCCGAACCGATAATTTCTTCCAGCGCTTGGGTGTGATCGCCGCAATTATACGCCTGTGTTTCGCCAATCTGTGTAGCAACATTGCAGACGAAAATCTTTATTGCCCGGCTGGATCGTATGGCTGCCAGTAAATCTGGGACCAAGATGTTCGGAAGGAGGCTGGTATACAGGCTGCCCGGCCCGATGACGATCATGTCCGCAGCCAGGATAGCCTGGATGACCGGCGGGAAAGCTGTCGCGTCGTTCGGTTCGAGCCAGACCCGGCGCACGCGCCCGGCTATCTGCGGGATATTACTCTCACCCTCTACGCGTACCTCGTTCGGCAGGTTCGGCAACTGAACGTCGGCCACGAGATGCACGTTATGCAGCGTCGCCGGCAGGACGCGGCCATGCACCGATAACACGCGGCCCGATTCGGCGACCGCCTCCTCGAAGCTGCCGGTAATGGCCGCCATAGCTGAAATCAACAGGTTGCCGAACGAATGGCCGTCCAGTTGCGTATCACCGCTGAAGCGGTACTGGAACAACTGGGTCAACAAGGCTTCATCGTTGGAGAGCGCCGCCAGGCAATTGCGGATGTCTCCGGGCGGAAGGATTCCCTGGCTGCGCCGCAAGTCGCCAGAAGAACCGCCGTCGTCCGTCACCGCGACTACCGCTGTCAGGTTGTGGGTATGCTCCTTCAGCCCGCGCAGCACAGTCGAGATCCCGTGACCGCCGCCGATGGCAACGACGCGCAGCCCTTTCTCACGTCGGCGGTACTCGGTCACCTGATCCACCAGTTTCTGCCCAGGTCGCAAAAAAGGTATGAGCAAAGCACGGTTCAAGCCCCAAATCCCAGCCAGGATGAGGCCAACACCGATTCCCCCGAAGATCAAGAAACGCAATGGGCGAGTGAGAAAACGCAACGAGAGGAACGAAAGCACCGGCAGCCACCAGGTTTCTGGGGCTGTTCGGTAAATGTCCAATAATAAAATCCCCAAGCCGACTGCCAAAAATGTAATCCCACCCAAGAGCAATAAAAGCCAGCGTTTAACGCCGATGCCAGGCACCAGCCAGCGAAGGGAGCGAGTAAGCTCCCTCCGAAACGACAAAAGCCAAGCCCTCTGCTTATTACTCATCAACGGGATGATAGCAGCCTTTGATTGAATAGTCAACCACAAGCCGCTATGTTATAATGCCCGCATGGGCGCAATCATTGTTGCAGATGTTGGGGGCACACAGATGCGCGTTGCAGCCCTACCCCGCGATGGCATCCAGCCGATCAAGCACCAGATTGCACCGACGCAAGCTCCCAAGGGAAGCCCATTCGAACGCTTTGTAACCCTGATCAACGCCGTCTGGCCGGATGAAGCGGTGGAGGCGATCTCGGTCGCCACTGCCGGGCCGCTCGACCCCAAGACAGGCACCATCCTGTCTGCGCCGAATATCCCAGAGTGGATCAACTTTCCCCTCGGCGAACGGCTGGCTGAACACTTCGGTGTACCCGTTTACGTTGGGAATGATGCTAACCTGGCGCTGTTGGGCGAATGGCGTTACGGCGCCGGGCAGGGACATCACGATCTGATCTACATCACGATCAGCACCGGCATCGGCGGCGGCGTCATCAGCGGAGACCAACTGCTGCTCGGACATCGCGGCCTGGCCGCCGAACTTGGTCACATCACCGTCCTACCAGGTGGGCCGCTCTGCCCGTGTGGACAGCGCGGACACCTGGAAGCCATCTCCTCTGGCCCGGCCATCGCCCGCTTTGTCAACGAGATACTGGCCGAAGGAGAAGCCTCGATCCTCGAGCCAGGCCCTGGCCTGAGCGCGCGCGATGTGGCAAAAGCTGCCCGACGGGGTGATCCGCTGGCAAAGGCGGCCTACACGCGCGCAGGAGAATTTCTAGGCCAGGCGATGGCTGACTTCCTGCACATATTCAATCCCTCCATCGTCATCTTCGGCGGAGGGGTTTCACGCAGCGGGTCGCTCATCTTCGATCCGCTAAAGGATGCACTCTACAAGCAAGTCATGGATCCTGGTTATGTAAAAAACCTGATCTTGACGACCACCAAGCTGGGCGATGACGCCGGCTTGATCGGCGCTCAAGTACAGGCTCAAATAAGATTATCGTCTCTCTGACAAGGAGTAATTCTCATGGAACCGATGAAATTGCCAGGACCAAAGGCCCGCGCGCTGATCAAGCGCGATTCATCTGTCATTTCGTGGTCCTACCCGCGCGGGGTACCGTTCGTCATGGATCACGGACGCGGCACCCAGGTCTGGGACGTGGATGGCAACCGCTTTCTCGATTTCGCCGCGGGCATTGCAGTCGTCTCCACGGGACATGCCCATCCGCAAGTCGTCAAGGCGATCCAGGAGCAGGCCGAGAAGTTCATCCACATCTCCTCGGATTTCTATCACGAGAAGTGGATCCAACTGGGTGAAAAGCTGGACGAGATCGCCCCATTCCAAGAGGCGGCCCAATCATTCATGACTAACTCCGGCACGGAGGCCGTCGAGACAGCCATCAAACTGGCCCGCTACCACACCGGACGGGCGAACTTCATCGGTTTCACGGGCGCATTTCACGGGCGCACCATGGGGGCGGTGACCTTCACGGCCAGCAAGCCCACTTACCATCGCGGCTTCTACCCGCTGATGCCCGGCGTCGTCCACGCGCCGTACCCCAATCCGTACCGTCCGGTGCTCGACCGGTTTCCCGGCGAGGATTACGGCGAGACAGTTGTCCGCTATATCAAAGAGGAAATCCTCGGCCACATCCTCCCGCCGGATGAAGTGGCCGCCATTTTAGTCGAAACGATCCAGGGCGAGGGCGGCTATATCATCCCGCCGCCTGGTTTCTATCCGGCCTTACGCGAACTTTGCGACGAGCACGAAATCCTGCTGATCATTGACGAGGTTCAATCAGGCATGGGGCGCACCGGCAAATGGTGGGCCATCGAGCATTTCGAGGTCGAACCCGATATCGTAACGGCGGCAAAGGGGATCGCCTCTGGCATGCCGCTCGGCGCGTGCATCGCCCGTGACTCCGTCATGGATTGGGAACGCGGCGCACACGGCAACACCTACGGCGGCAATCCGCTCTCTTGCGCGGCTGCCCTGGCAACTCTCGATCTCATCGAAAATCAATATATGGAAAACGCCGCTGAAGTCGGCCAATATGCGCTCGATGCGCTGCACGAGATCATGGTCCGCCATCCGAGCATCGGCGACGTACGCGGCCTGGGTTTGATGATCGGCGTCGAGTTCGTCAGGGATCGCAAGAGCAAATATCCCGCTGAAGAGTTGCGTGAACGCATCGTGGAATTGGCCTTCGAGCGCGGCTTGATCCTGCTCAGCTGCGGTAAAAGTGTCATCCGCATCGCACCGCCGTTGAGTGTCTCGAAACCCGAAATGGACGAAGGCCTGACCATTCTCGAGGAAGCTATCACTCTTGATGAGAAGGAAACAAAGTAAGAAGTAAAAAGGAATGAGCGAGAACGAAAACGTGGAGGTTCTTGAACTCCGCGTTTGTCGACACCAGAACACCTGACAATTGACACCATAACACATGACATTCAAAACCCGCTGGTTCATCCAATCCCCGCTCACACCCCAAGCAAAAGAATCCTTGGCAGCCTTTTCCCCCATCCTGGGCCAGATCCTATTCAACCGCGGCTACGCCACCGACGCGGCGGCGCGCGCCTACCTGCGCGGCAAACCAACTTTCGACACATCTCCCTGGCAGTTGACCGGCATCGAAACCGCTGTCGCACGCATCTATTATGCGCTTAATCACGCCGAGCCGATCGCCATCTACGGCGACTATGACGTGGACGGCGTCACTGCCACCGCTTTGCTCTTCCAGACGCTTCTCGCGCTTGGCGCAAATGTGCGCGGTTACATTCCCAATCGCTTCGACGAAGGCTACGGGTTGAATCCCGAGGCGTTGGACAGTCTCAAAGAACAGGGCGTCAAGCTGGTCATTACCGTTGATTGCGGCATCCGTTCACCGGACGAAGCGGCGCACGCCCGGACCATCGGCCTGGATCTCATTATCTCCGACCATCATCAGCCCGCAGCAGGGGAACTCCCACTCGCGTTTTCCGTGATCAATCCCAAGCAGCCGGGCGACGCCTATCCCGATAAGGATTTGGCGGGGGTGGGGCTCGCATACAAAATTGCCCAGGCGCTGTTGGAACCGAATAATGAGAAACAAGAAATGGGTAACTCGTCACCCGTTTCGCTTGATTCATTACTGGATTTGGTCGCC
>JALHUM010000160.1 GCA_022865905.1 Anaerolineales bacterium
TCAGCAGGCCCAACATTGTGTTGAATATCTCGGTGGCATACTCCCACTGGCCGGTGGGCGCATAGACCAGCATCTCCAGCACCCGGTCGCGATTGGGCAGAAAAGAGATTTCCGCCGTCTCCTGACGTTGGTGCGCAAATGTCAGCACGGGGTGGGCAGTCTCAGTAAACAACAGTAGAATTCCCCCGTCGAGGATGCAATGATGGCAAAGAAGTAATGAGGCTCTTTATGTGGAATGTCAACAAAATGAGTGCTTTGCTGATCGCGGCAGTACTCTTGGCTGCTTGTGCATCTTCAGCGGCGGGACACACCGCCACGCCTATAATGACCCAGGAGTTCCAGATTCCCACTTCGACCTCGGCCAATGAGCGTTGGGCCGAACTTTTCGACCGCACGCCTTACCCGTTCACGACGCCGTTGCCTTCTTCGCGCAATAGCGCCATTGATGGCACCTATATCAAGATTGACCCCCGGACAGCCACCCCCTTTCCTTGTCGCCGGTGTCCCGACTATGCCATGGAGGGCGGCTTGTGGAAGATCAACTTCGATGATGGAATCTTCCGCATCATCTATTCTGTGAACGGTTGGCGAAGCCTGGTTTCTTTCACAGTCTCCGACGACCGGCTCACGCTGTTCAATGATCCCAATTGTATTCATGATGTTGGGATCTACACTTGGAGACTTGAGGAAGGTAAGCTGATCTTGACTGAAATAGATGATATCTGCTCCATCCACCTTCGGGCTGAAAATCTCTCCAATCAGGCATGGCTGTCCTGCCAGCCGCCCAGCGTAGTGGATTTGGTTACAGGTAACTGGCAGGCTCCTGCTAGCTGCGAAGAACCTTAGAATGAGTTAAGGAGAGAAAAAGACTGACCTTACTGGGACCTCTCTCCCTCTGAAGAAGATGGCATCAGTGCGTTCAGGCTGAGAATCCAGCCGTAGCCCGTTCGGGGATGCCATGCACATTGCACAGGAAAACGCCAAGCGTGGTGTTCATATTCATGTAAACCACCATGCCAGCGTACTGATGGTGACGAAGGTCATGAACGGGGCGTCCCGCAGCACGCGCAGGTAGCTGCCAAAGGATTCGGCTGTCGTCTCTGGCTCCACGTCTGGTTGGACCTCGGGCCTGGTCTCCGCTATGGCGAAGAAGACGACCGCCGCTGCGACCAGGCTGATTATGGCATCGGTGATGAAGAGCGCCAGGTACGAGCGCGTGGCGATGAAACCACCGATGACCGGCCCAAGAACGCCCGCCAGGTTGAACGCCACGCGGAAGATGCCGTACCCCTGGGTGCGCTTTTCATCCGGCAGAATGGCAGCGACGATGGCCTGATAAGCTGGGCTGCTGATTTCGGTGAAAATGCTGGACATGAATCCTACGACGAAGAAAAGCCCGATGGTGTTGACAAAGCTCAGGGCCAAGCTGGCGAGAGATGTCGTCACCAAGCTGAAAATGATCATCCCCTTACGCCCCAGGCGGTCGGTCAGCGCGCCGCTGGGAAAACTCCCGATGACACTGGATACAGACCAGACGGCGAACAACCCGCCCACCTCGGTCATGCCGACGTTGAACTTCTTAGTTACATATAAGGCAAAGAAGGGGAAGAGCAGCGAGCCGCCCAGACGGTCAATGAAGTTGACCACCACCACCGTCTGAAAGGTAGGCGGGTACTCGTGGTAGATATTGGCGAGTCGTTGGCGTAATTAAGCAAAGAACATGGCAATCACTGTTTGAAAAATCCCCGTGAGAAACCTCGCGGGGAAATTGCTTACTACTTACCGATTACTGATCACTGGTCACTATCATGGAGTCGGCGTGGCGGCTGGAGAGGTCCCTGTCCAGGTGAACTCGCGCGGATTGCTGAGCGCTCCGGCGGTGGTCCAGATTGGATTGCCTTGGTCGTCTGTGCCGGTCTGCCGTACAACGACGACCCACCAGCGCATCGCGTGGGGTTGGTTGTCCAGCGGGCGGAAGGCCACCGGGACGATGAATTTCGTGTCAATCGCGTATTGGACGAGCTTGCGCCCCGTCCCTGCGGTAACGTCCACCACCGTGACCATGTAAGCTTCGTTTTCGCGCAGCGTGCCTACCGAAGCCCACTGCAAAGTAACGATATCGTTCGCCAGCGTGAAGGGTGCGCCGTCCGCAGGCAGCAGCAGGTTGGGAGCCAGATAGGGCGCGGGAGGGATCGGGGTTGGCGAAGGGCCAGGCGTGGCAGCTCTCATACACAGGGGGATGGTGAGCGGTTGGTTGAGGTACACGTTATCCGTGCTCAAACCATTCCACTCTTTGATGGCTGCCATGGTCACATTGTAGTTCAGTGAGATGCTGCTTAGGGTATCGTTCTCCTGCACGGTGTAGGATACGGTCTGGCAGGCGGCGCGTGTGGCGGCGGCTGATTCGAGGGTCGCGGTGGCTGCCGGGAGAGGCGTCGGCGTTGGCTGTGGGATTTTCAGCGTCTGGCCGATTATCAGGTCTGTGCAAGAGGCAGACAGGTTATTCAGCAAAATAATGCTCTGCGGCGAAACATCGAAAGAAAAAGCGATCGTAACGCAGTTATCCCCTGCTTTGACAATGTAATCGAGCGGAGGTAGTTGGGTTGGGGTGGGCGTCTCGGTTGGGATCAGCGTCTCGGTCGGAGTCGGCGTGTTTGTCGGCGTTAGCGTGGCGGTTGGGATTTCGGTTGGCGAGGTGACGTGTCCAGTCGTCCGCAGGCCGAAATAAAGTGCCGCCGCGCCGATGAATAGAATGACGATTAACAAGCCCAGCGCCAGCGGTAGGCTGATGGTGATCTCCGGCATGCGTGAGCCTTGTACGGCTTTCTGTGACTTGGTCTGGACGGTGAATTCACTGCGGCAGACCGAACAGCGTGAGGCGTTTTCCGCCAGACGTGTGCCGCAGGTTGGGCAGAGTTTAGTTATTGGAGCGGGTGTTTCAGGACTCATAGGTGAGGATTATACCATGTCACCTTTTTTTCCAACGTTTGCCTCAACCGCTTCACCCCCTCTTCGATCTCCTGGGATTCATAGAAGGAGAAGCTTAGCCGGACGTATTGCCGCAATCCGCCCTGGCTGGAAAAACGGATACCCGGCCGGAAGCTGACCTTGAATTCGTTTGCTTTGGTCAGCAGTTCTTCGGCATCCGCGTCCCTTGGCAGGCGTAACCAGAAGAAATAACCGCCCTGTGGGATTGTATATCGTGCGCCTGGAAGATACCGGCGCAGGGCTGCATCCATTGTTGCAAGCCGCGCGCTGTAGGTGGTTTTCAGGCTAAGGATGTGTTTTTCCAATTCACCGTTCTCAATGATGCCGCGCACGATGGCCGAGGTGAAGGGATTCATCCCGCCGCCGCTGTCCAGCAAGCCGCACGTGACCAGGTGTTCGATCCGGCTCAACTCGGCCTGCATCCAGCCCAGGCGCAGGCCCGGCGCCAGGATCTTGGAGAACGAGCCGAGGGAGATGACGTTGCGGACGCCTGAGTAAGCGGCGAAGGCTTTCGGCGGCTGGAGGCTGTAGTTCAGGAAGTGATAGACTTCGTCCGCCACGATCAGGAAATCGCGTTCCTGGCAAAGTTCGACCAGCCGTTCGCGCCGTTCCTGGGTGAGGGTATGCCCGCTGGGATTCTGGAATGCAGGAATGAGATAAAGGAATTTTGGGCGGATCTCGGCCAGCTTTTCCTCCAGGGCATCCAATACCAATCCTTCTTCGTCGGTTGGGATCGGGACGAGCCGCAGACCATGGTCGGCGAAGATGCGCAGGGCAAGGAAGTAAGTTGGCTCTTCGACGAAGATGGTGTCGCCTGGCTGCGTGAAAAGGGTGCAAATCAGGTCGAGGCCGCTGGATACACCGGAAGTGACGAACAGGCTCTCAGGTTCTACCGGAGAGCCATAGCCAGCGCTCAAGAACTTCGCCAGCGCCAGGCGGAAGTAGCCGTTACCCTGCTCCGCGCCATATTGCAGGAAGGATAGGTCGTTTTGGGCGAAACAGTTTTCCGCGCCCTGGCGGATAAGCTCTATTGGCAGGAGGGAAAGCTGGGGATCGCCGATGCCCAGGTCAATGAAGCCGGAGGGGATTTGGATTTGGGTGACGGGGAGGAAAGTATTCATTTTCCAAGTATACCGTCAAAAGCTGCCGCCCCCCTTTCATCCCCCTATTACTGCCTGCGCTGGTGCCGCGCCTTCCTGGCCCGGACGGGACAGGGCAGGCACAGGTGTACTTCGAAATGGGGAGAGGGAGGGGGGCGGAATTGGGGAGGCAGGAGGGGGTCGAATGTATTACTTGCTCTTCAAATACTCGTCTATCGCCTTTGCCGCCTTACGGCCTGATACCATAGCCGTGACCACCAGGTCAGGACCGGTCACATCGTCGCCACCAGCGAAAACGCCCTCGCGGGAGGTGGCGCCGGTCTCCTTATCCACCACGCTGATCAGGCCCCAGTCGTGCGTCTCCAGACCGGGCGTGGACTCTCCAATGATCGGATCGGGCCAGTACCCCAGGGCCTTGATGGCCGTATCCATCGCGATGCTGAAATTCGAGCCTTCGATCGGAACCGGTTTGCGGCGGCCTTTGGCATCCGGCTCGCCCAGTTTCATCTCGATGCACTCGATGGCAGCCAGGTGGCCGTCTTCACCGGCGATGAATTTCACCGGCTGGGTCAGGAAACGGTACTGGGCGCCCTCTTCCTTTGCCATCTGGCGGTCTTTCTTGCCTCCGGGCATTTCCTTTTCTGTGCGGCGGTACAGGCACATGACCTGCTCCGCGCCCATGCGCAGGGCGGTACGCAGGCAGTCGGAGGCGGTGTCGCCGCCGCCGATGACCGCCACGCGCTTGCCGATGGGCGGACGATCGCGCTTGTTTTCCGGGAGCAGGTTCAGGTCCGTGTTAGCGCGCATCAGGAAGTCGGTAGCCTCGTAGACATTGGGCAGGTCTTCTCCCGGCACTTCCATTTTAGCGTCAATCCCAACGCCCACGCCGACGAATACCGCCTCGAATCCTTCCTTGAAAAGTTGGTCAATGGTTTTCTCCTTGCCGATGGTCGTGTTGCCGACGAACTTTGCACCGGCTTTCTCGAAATCACCCCAGCGGCAGAAGAATACGACTTCCTTTGCCAGTTTGAAGTTAGGGATACCATAAACGAGCAAACCGCCGGGCGCTGGCTTGGAATCGATGATGGTAACCGCGTGGCCTTTTTGCAGCAGTTGATCGGTGCATCCCAGGCCGGCCGGGCCTGCGCCGACGATGGCGACTTTCTTGCCTGTTGGTTTTCCAACTGGCAGAGTCACACCTACCGTCTTGCGTTCGTAGCAGGTGACGAAGGTCTCCAGCGCGCCGCACAACACCGGTTCGTGGGTCTTGTTGAGCACGCAGGAACCCTGGCAGAGTTGTTCGTGCGGGCAGACGCGTGAGCAAATTTCGGGTAAAGAGCTGGTTTGCCGGTACAATTGCGCGGCTTCATTGTAACGGCCTTGTTCGATCAACCACATGGCCGAAGGAATGTCATTGTGACAGGGGCAGGCCAACATACAGGGCGCCGGGTCGGGGCAGTGGATGCAGCGCGAGGCTTCCAGCATGGCCCGGTCGGAATCGAGCGGGATGACGACATCGCCAAAGTCACATACCCGTTCTGTCGGTGGGCGCAGTGACAGGTCCTCGTAAGGCATGTAGACGCGTTCTTTGCGGTCTATTTCGAGAGATTCGCTTGGGATTGTTTGCATAGGATCTCCAGATCGGCGACGTTACCTTTAGTGTCTCTAACATAATACTCAATCTTGTATCAGGCACACAGGCTTTAATGTCACCATTGCTTGCGACAATAATCACAATTAGTGTTCTCTGGTAATCCTCCTGAACGAAGTAAATCGCAGAAGAAACCGTGCCTTTTCCGAATAAAATCAAGGCGAGTCTCGTAATGATTGGTGAAAACAGATCACACAGCAAAAGGATGCAAAGTGCTGGCGACCCTCACTACAGAAACCGAAGCCGACCTGATTACTAGGTCGCAGCACGGTGACCGGAATGCCTTTGGAGAACTCGTCCGCCATTACTATCCGCGCGTGATCAATGTGGTCTATCGCATGTGCGGCGACGCTACTCTGGCAGAGGACGCGGCCCAGGAAGCCTTCCTGCGGGCGTGGCTGCACATTGCATCCTTTCGTCCTGGCGAGCCGCTGCGCAACTGGCTGTACCGTATCGCTGTCAACGTCGCGCTGGATGTTCTGCGGCGCAGGGATGAGGAACCCGCTGAGGATGAGATGTTGCAAATGATCCCAGAGCAAAGTCTAGGTCCAGAATCGGCGCTGATCGAGAAGGAACGCCTCGCCCTGCTCCAGCAGGCGATTAGGTCTTTGCCGGAGGCAGCCCGCGGCGCGCTCGTCCTGCGTGAATACGGAGAACTCTCCTACCAGGAAATTGCCGATGTGCTCGATATCCCCATCGGGACGGTCATGTCCAGGTTGAATTACGCCCGTGATCGTCTACGGGAAATGTTAAAAGGTCAAATGCTGCAAGCGGAGAGCAAATATGTGTGAAGACATGCACGCGTTGCTGAATGCCTATCTGGATGGCGAACTGCACGGCCGACGGCTGATGGAAGTGAAGGATCACCTGGCCTCCTGCACAGCCTGCCATAATGAATTGCAGGAATTGCGTGCCGTTTCAGACCTACTGCACGCCGCGCCAGCCCCAGCATTCCTACCCACCGAGCGATTCGTCGCCCAATTGACCCTGCAATTGCCGCGCCGCGCCCTCGGCGGCCGACCCTCGAAGCCCGCTGCCTGGGCCTGGTGGCTCGTTCCGGCGGGATTGCTTGCTACTTGGTTTTTCCTACGAACAGTATTCGCTCTTACTACAGCCATAACTGTGGCGGATGCAACCGGCCTGCTCGGGCAGTCGAATGCCTGGTTCACTGGCAGCCAGCCGCTGGAGGTATGGTTCGTAGCCATCACCAGCCTGTTCGGCAGCCAGATGAGCGCAGCCCAGCAGTCCACATTTTCCCTGTTCAATCAGGTGAGCGTTTTCGGTGGGGACCTCTTTAGCGGCTTCCTCTGGCAAGCAGTGGTCGTCCTGCTTTATTGGGGCTGGCTGGTGCTCTGGTGGTTCCGTCGCGCTCCGCGACCAATGAAAGTGACTGCAGCCGCTTTGTAGATCACGAAAGCGTAGTAACGACTTTAGTCGTTCAGCCAAAAAGCGACTAAAGTCGCTATCACTACAACCGCCACTGCTACTGCGACTAAAGTCGCCACTACTACCACCACTACTACGGTACAAAATAAGGAGAAGCACCTATGATTGACTATGGAAAAATCCTAAAACGCGCCTGGCATATCCTGTGGAACTATAAAATCCTGTGGATATTCGGCATCCTGTTGGCCCTCACTGCAGGCGGCGGTGGCGACGGGGGAAGGGGCGGTTCCGGCTACCGATTCAGCGGCCCTCCAGGCGAGAATGGCGGCTTTGGCCCCGGAACGTACCCGCTCCCGCCCTTCCTGCGCCAGCTCAGCGCCTGGGCGGAAGTAAACCTCTTGCCCCTGTTCGAGCATCCTGAGCAGCATGTAGCCACGTTTATCTGGATCGGCGCAGCCCTGTTGCTCTTTATCATCGTCACGGGCGTAATCTTCGCCATCCTTCGCAATGTTTCGGAGGCGGCCGTCATCCGCATGGTGGACGAATACGAGCAGAGCGGTGCCAAGTTCGGCTTCAAACAAGGCTGGAAGATGGGCTGGTCGCGGCGCGCCTTCCGCATGTGGGTGATTGATTTGGTCATCAACCTGCCAATCATTCTCCTCATTGCGCTGCTGATTGGCCTGGGTGTGCTGTTCTTCACCAGCATCGAGAGCGGCAAGGCCAGCCTGGCCAGCCTGGCCATCGGCGGGATGATCACTTCCATCGGGTGTATGTTCCTATTCATATTCGTCTTTATCATCCTGATGGCCTTCCTCGGTCTGCTGCGCCAGTTTTTCATGCGGGTGGCGGCCCTGGAGAACGCGCCAGTTGGCGAATCGTTCCGCCGAGGCTGGCAGATGTTCACGCATAACTGGAAGAGCGCGGCTCTGATGTGGCTGATCATGCTCGGTATCGGGATCGGCTATGTCATTGCCGGGTTCATCCTCCTCATCATCCTCGTTCCGGCCTTCGTTATTACTGGATTGGCAGGTCTGATCGTGGCTGCCATCCCCGGCCTGATCGCTTTCGGCATTGCCAGCCTCTTCGCCAGCGGACCGCTGACCTGGATCATCGGCATCCTGGCGGCGCTGCCATTCTTCTTCCTGGTGCTCGGCTTGCCCCTGCTGCTGATCGGCGGCTGGATGCATATTTTCCAGTCCAGTGTTTGGACGATAACCTATCGAGAACTCAAGATTCTAGGCGCCGATATGCCAGAAGAGGTTGCGGCACAGCCCAGTTGAACCCCGAAATTCTTCCAGAATCCGGGCATTCTGGAGTATTATAGGTCTCTTGCAAACGTGCGACGCACTTTCAGTGAGCTCAAAGTGCGTCGCACATCCTGA
>JALHUM010000161.1 GCA_022865905.1 Anaerolineales bacterium
AAGGAGGGGCGAGGGGAGGCGCGGAGGGAGCGGAGGCAGGTCAGCGGGAGGGGCTGGGAAGGGTGGGGTGATGGGGACCAGCGGGGATTTATCATCACTGATACTGGGATTTCACCATTTCAGAGTATCTATGGCACAGCAGGGTATGCGGAGGCAAGGATGGATCGTTTAAAGGGGGTCAAGAACCAATCAGGTCAGATGTTTTTTCTACAAGGTTAGCCAATGGCAGGACTTTGATTTTCTCATCCAATTGGTAGGGGTGCGGCCCCGGATACAGCACCACCAGCCGGTCCAATTGCAGGTCTTGCAGGGCAATACTCATGGATGGCGTCAAGCGAGGCGCGTCCATGCGTTTGCACTCCACACCAATGCGCTGACCATTCTTGATAAGCAGCAAATCCAGTTCAGCACCTGAATGAGTAGCCCAAAAGTAGGCTTCTTCCGGCGCGACCGCTTTTATTGTTTCTTCAATTACATAGCCTTCCCAAGAAGCCCCGCTTCGCGGATGCAAGCCAAGTTCCTGTTTGGAGCGGATGCCTAGCAGATAGTGCAACAGGCCAGTGTCCCGAATATATATTTTGGGCGATTTGACTTGTCGCTTGCCCAGGTTGGCGTGCCAGGGTTGAAGTTGGCGTACCATGAATAAGTCCTGTAACAAATCCAGATAGCGGCGCGCGGTGGTTGCGCCGATGTTCAGGGTGCGGGCGGCTTCGGTAGTGTTCCAAACCTGCCCGTGATAATGCGCCAGCACATTCCAAAAACGAAACAAGCTGGTCGCTGGGATATTGAATCCAAACTGAGGTATATCGCGCTCCAGGAACGTGAGGATAAAATCCTTACGCCAGTCGAGACTCTCTTCTTCAGATGCCGCGAGAAAAGAGAGCGGAAAACCACCCCGCCGCCAGTGTTGTGCTTGCGAGGTAATGCCCAACTCTCCCAGGCTGAAACCGCTCATTTGGATGGTCGTCACGCGCCCGGCGAGTGATTCGGACGATTGTCGCAGTAGCGAGGGTGAAGCGCTCCCCAAAATAAGAAAGCGAGCGGGCAGGGGGTCCCGGTCGCACAGGACACGCAGCACAGGAAACAAGCCAGGACGGCGCTGGATTTCATCAATGACTACCAATCCACGCAATTCTTGCAGCGTGTTCATGGGCTGGTCGAGCCGCGCCAGGCTGAAGGGGTCTTCCAGGTCAAAGTAATTGACTGAGTTGGGGGAAACCAGTTGTCGTGCCAGGGTGGTCTTGCCGCACTGACGCGCACCAATCAGAGCGACCGCCCGACTCCGTTCAAGGGCGCGCTGGACGGTTTGGAGAAGGGCTGTGCGTGGGATCATAGGGGCATTATACCCTGAAATTCCACCGTCCAATGGTGGATTTTCAATCCACTATTACGCAGCCGGCATGTCCCACCACCATAGAACGGGGGCAGGCGGGGGTGCTACCCTGGCCTGTACGGCTAGGGCGGGCGCGAAAGCCGCCTCGGCTAGGGGCACCTCCCCACCCCCTCCGCCCTGCGGGGCACCTCCCCCAAATTCCGCGAAGTTCAGCGGAATTTGGGGGAGGAGGGATTTCCCTACGGGATGCTTACCCTTCACCCTTCACCCTTCACCCTTCGGGTACTTCGCGGGTACTTCGCGGGTACTTCGCGGGTACGATGTCGCGATAGGGGAGGAGGGGCGAGGGTGCGCGGAGGGAGGACAGCCAGATGCCTGCGCGAAAAAGATCCTTCTATCCGATTGCCTTCAGCCTTTCTTTTACAACCTCAGCATGTTTTATCGCACCCATTTTCTCATACAAGGCAAGCACTTCACCTAGGAGTACACGCCCCGCCTGAATGTCTTTCGGCTTCCCGCGTCTCAGGTGGGCTTCCGCCCATACACACTGTGCCTGGGCGAGATCCCACACCAGGCCTGCGTTGGCAAAGTTTTGCGCGGCCGTTTTGAAACCCTCAAAGGCCTTCGGCCAGCGCCTTTCCTCAGCCGCGACAAGTGCTTCTTCCAGCAGGAAAAAACTTTGAGCAGTCAAGCCAATATTCGGGCCGGATAAAGCCCTGGCTCTTGCCAGGAAATCCCTGGCCTGGTCAAGATTTCCCTGTTGGAGCGAGAAGATGATTATTGTATAAAAGTATTCCGGGCTGGATGCCATGCCCAAAAACGGTCGGACTTGCTCGAGAAATTGTTTGCCTTCGCCGTACGCCTGCATGTCAAGCAACACATACGCAAGGAAGAACGCGGCAATGCCGAAGTAGTTTATATTTTCTTTTTGTTGGGTTTCAACAACGATGTCTCTCAGAAGCTGGGCCGCGGTTGCCCATTCGCCCTGACGATGGAGCAAAACGGCTTCCGCGGTGCGGAGTAGAATGGCTGGCGGCCCGGTATTATCAATCAATCCCAGAAGGTAGCGGCCTCTTTCCAGCAGTTTGTCTGCTTCTTGAAGGTTACCGAGTCGCATGTAAATTCCAGCGAGTGTGCTCAGGCTGAATATCTCTCGCGAAGTGGAGCCTGTTTTTTGGCAATGCTGGATGGCGCGCTGGTAATGGCCGATGGCTGCCTGGAAGTCCACCAGGTCTTCTTCAACCTGCGCCAGATAGTTGCACGCCAGATCAGCGGTCGTATGGATGCCGGCCCCCTCCGCCAAGCGAATGGCTTTTTCGAGCAGTTTGGTGCCTTCGATTGGATCCGGATTGGGAGGGAGTGCCAGACCGTACCCAAGCCTGGCCAGTGTCTCGGCCTGACCGGGGACGTCGCCGAGCTCTTCACTGATGGATAATGCCTGATAGAGAAAACCGGCAATTTCTTCCGTTTTATGATCGTGCATTGTGCAGGCATTGCTTGTTTCCCGCAGCAGGGTTGCCAGGCCGACGGTGACAGGTTGGCCGGCCACAGCAGCCAGTCCCTCGCGACCGACGCGGATTGCCTCGACGATATTCCCTCTCTGGCGCTCCGTACCAGACAACCAGGCATAGGTGCGTGCAAGTTGATCGAGGTCCCCAAGGAGGCGGTAGAGGGGGATCAGCTCGTGCCATCTCTCGGAGGCCTCGACGAAACGATCCTGCTGGTAGAGCGCCTTGCCCAAGCCGGAAAGCGCCTGCGCTTTTTCAGCATCCGGCCCATTGAGCTCCAGCGCCAGGCGGAAATGCTTTTCGGCCTCCTGGTTGGCATAGGTGGCCAGGGCACGTTCCCCGGCTTTCAGAGAATAAGCCCGGGCCAATTCAAAATCGCCCGCTTGGGAGTGGTGGTAAGCCAGAGCTTCATAAGCGTCCGGCTTCATCCTGGCAAGGGTCACGACCACCTGGCGGTGCAGACGCTGGCGGCGTATTCCGCTCAGGCTCTCGTGCAAGTTCGAGTGGATCAATGCGTGCGTGAATGCAAACTTCGGACTTCCGGCCGCGCGTTCCGGTGCTTGCTGCCGTACCTCCTGAATCAACTGCGCCCGCTCCGCCTGCTCCAACGCCCTGATCAATGCCTCCTCGTCCAGTTCGCTTACCATCCGGAAGACATCAAAATCGAACTCGCGCCCCAGGACAGCCGCCAGGCGCAGCGTGTCCTGAACCCGATTCGGCAACTTGGCGATGCGGGTCTGGATGGCGACTTTGATGCTCTGCGGGATGTCAATCTCTTCCATGCCCGGTCTGCCCCAGCGCGTCCCTGCACGGTAGATCTTCCCATCTTCAATGAGTGCCTTGCAGACCTCCTCGATGAAGAAAGGATTGCCTTCGGTTTCGCGGTAGATGCCATCCAGGAGTTCTGGGGTAATTTCCTCTGCAAATAAGACGGCCAGCAGGTCGCGGGTCTGGTCTCGATCGAGACGTTTCAACTTCAGGCGCGTCGCCAGCCGCTCACGGTTGAGGTCGTGCAGTACATCGTTCAGGGCTCGAGCTTCATCCAGCTCCACCTCCCGGTAGGTCAATGTCATCAGCAGCCTGAGCCGCAGCCGCAGGGCACGTCGGGCCAGGTGTCGGAGAAGCGTAAGCGTCCCGCCATCTGCCCAGTGGGCATCGTCCAGTACAAGCAGGACCGGCGCTTTCTTGTTGAGCGCCAGACACCATTCCACCACACTGTCGTAAAGGCGTTGTTGGTTGGCCTGCGGTTCGAGCGGTGGGTTGGGGAGCACATCCGGGAAGTGTGCTTGGAGAGCGGGTGCGATGGCGATTAACTCGGCCAAGTGGGTGTTTGACAACCCGCTAAGATCGGTTCCCTGGATCATCTGTGCAATGGGTGCATACGGCACGCCGCCTTCGGCATAGCATTCACCGAGCAACACGCTGGCCCGTTGAAACTGTGCCTGGACCATCAACTCGCGCACGAAACGCGTCTTCCCGATGCCCGGTTCCCCGCTGATCAGCAGAACCCTGCTCTCCCCAGCAATTGCTATCTGCCAGT
>JALHUM010000162.1 GCA_022865905.1 Anaerolineales bacterium
CTCTCTCAAAGTGGACGGCGGCATGGTATTCAACGAGCTGCTGATGCAATTCCAGGCGGATATTCTCGACGTGCCGGTCATCCGCCCCAAAGTGACCGAGACCACCGCCCTCGGCGCGGCCTACGCTGCCGGCCTGGCCGTCGGATTCTGGAAGAGCTTCGATGCATTGCGTGCAAACTGGGGTAAGGATAAAGAGTGGAAACCGAAGATGGATGCAGCCAAACGAGATAAACTCTATGCTGGCTGGAAGAAGGCCGTGACCAGAACTTTCAATTGGGTCGAATAAAAGAATCCACGAAGGGCACGAAGAAACACGAAAAGCCCTAACTTTCGTGCCCCTTCGTGTTCCTTAGTGGAAAAACGAGACCCTCATGAACCGACAAGACATCCTCACCTCCCTAAAATCCCACTCCCCCGCCATCCTCATCCTCGGCGGCGGGATCAACGGCGCGGGGACCTTCCGCGACCTGGCCCTCAACGGCGTGGACGTACTGCTGATTGACCGCGCCGACTTCTGCTCCGGCGCCAGCGCAGCCTCCTCGCACATGGCGCACGGCGGCATCCGGTACCTCGAAAATGGCGAGTTCCGCCTGGTACGCGAAGCCGTGCAGGAGCGCAACCACATGATCGAGAACGCCCCGCACCTCGTCAGGCCGCTCCCGACCACCATTCCCATATTCAAAGTTCTTTCCGGCCTGCTCAACGCCCCGCTCAAGTTCCTGGGCTGGCTGGAGAAACCGTCAGAGCGCGGCGCACTGGTCATCAAGATCGGCCTGATGCTCTACGACGCCTACACACGCGGCCAGGGCACCGTCCCGCCGCACGTATTCGATAAGCGCGCAGTCGCCCTGAAGAAGTTCCGTTACCTCAATCCTGAAATCTGCTACGCGGCCACCTACTACGATGGCTCCATCCTCTCCCCTGAACGCCTCACTGTCGAGCTTATCCTGGATGGCGAAGCCGAAGGCGAGCATGCGCACGCTCTGAATTATGTTTCGTTGGCTGGTGTAAAAGGGGATATAGTCACGTTGAAGGATGAAGTGACCGGTCAGACCTTAGACATCCACCCGCGCCTGATGGTCAACGCAGCCGGGCCATGGATTGACGCCACCAACCGGAGCCTCGGCCTGCAGACGCGTTACATCGGCGGGACCAAAGGCTCTCACCTGATCCTGAACCACCCGCTGCTGCGCGCCGCGATCGGCAAGAACGAGTTCTTCTTCGAGAACAAAGATGGGCGCATTGTGCTCATCTTCCCCTTGATGGACAAGGTTCTGATCGGGACATCTGACATCCCCATCGAGAATCCCGACGAGGCCCGCTGCACCGAAGACGAGATTGATTATTTCCTGGGTATGATCGCCAGGGTCTTCCCATCCATCAAAGTTGACCGCTCGCACATCGTTTTTCGCTTCTCGGGCGTGCGTCCACTGGCGTATACCCACGCGAAGAACGCTGGTCAGGTTACGCGTGACCATCACATCCAGGAAGATAAATTCGGCGATATCCCAATCTATTCCCTGGTCGGCGGCAAATGGACAAGCTACCGCGCCTTCTCCGAGCAGGTGACGGATAAGGTGCTGTCATACCTCAGCTTGCCACGCAAGGCCGATACCAAGAATCTGCCGATCGGAGGCGGGAAGGATTATCCCTGGACGGGATATGTTCAGCTCCAATTTTTCAACCAAGTGTATGAATTAACCGGCTTACCGAACAAGTGGCCGAAGATCCTGTTCGACCGCTACGGGACGCGCGCCCAGGAAATTGCGGCCTTCATGGCCACCCATGACGACGCGGCCCTCAAACACAAACCCGACATGACCCGCCGCGAGATCGCCTTCCTGGCGCAGCGCGAGAAGATCGTTCACCTGGACGACCTGCTGTTGCGCCGTACAATGCTGGCTTTCCTGGGCGAGTTGACCCGTCCGCTGATGGAGGAGCTGGCCGAGTATGTGGGTGAGGCCCTCGGCTGGACAAAGGCGCAGATAAAAGCCGAGGTGAGCCGCTCGCTCGATATACTGGCGGACAGGCACGGGGTCCAGTTGTGATTTGAAAGCCTCAATGGTGGGGTTTAGCGCCGGTATGATAAAATCAATTGGTGAGGAAAATTCATCCCTATGGATAATCTATCAACACCATCACGATCTACTATCTACGATAGTTCCAAACAAAGAAATTCGGCTATCGAAGAACTTCGATCCATTTTCCAGTATCGCGACTTGATTTTTCAATTGATTCGCCGCGATCTTGTAACGCGGTATAAGCGTTCTGTATTGGGGATTCTATGGACGATGCTCAATCCCCTGGGAATGATGCTGATCCTATCCGTTGTTTTTTCCCAACTTTTCAATATGCGCGGCACTTATCCCGCTTTTATCATAACGAACTTAATTGCGTGGAATTTCTTTTCGCAAACGACGGTTGCGTCATTGAATGCCATGTTATGGGGCAGCAGTTTGTTTCAGAGAATTTATTTGCCCCGCACCTCCTTCGTAGTCTCTGCAATTGGTACGGGGGTTGTGAATACGCTTCTTGCTATGGTGCCACTCGTTTTTATTTATTTGGTCACCAGATCTCCACTTCACACTACCATTCTTTTTTTACCAGTATCTTTGTTTCTGCTGGCAGCCTTTTCATTGGGAGTCAGTTTGATCCTCTCGACATTTGTTGCTTTTTTCCCGGATGTTGCCGAAATGTACCCGATCATCCTGACAGCCTGGATGTATTTGACACCGATCATTTATCCCGAAGAACTGTTGGCGAATATTTTTAATGGTTGGTTGTTGCGGCTCAACCCGCTTTTCCCGGTAATCAAGGTTTTTAGAATAGTCATATTCGATGGTAAGGTTCCTACTTTGACGGAGTGGGGGATGGCTGCCGGAATTGCCCTGGGGACGTTATTGATTGGCTGGATATTCTTTACACAGAACTCGAAATCTTTTGCATACCATGTCTAATTCATTACCCGAACCGCAAAAGGGTACCGCGATTTCCTTGAGCAACATCTCGGTCTGCTACCGTTTGCCTAATGAGAAGGTAGCCACCCTGAAAGAAACCATGATACGATTGATTCAGGGCAAAGTTCGCTATAACTCTTTTATGGCATTGAACGATGTCAGTTTAGTCGTAAAAAAAGGAGAAATATTTGGAATCCTAGGTCGGAATGGGGCCGGGAAGTCAACTCTGTTGAAAGTGATTTCGCGCGTTTTAACGCCGACCCAGGGACGGGTATGGATTAATGGAGCGGTCTCTCCTTTGCTTGAACTTGGAGCAGGCTTTCACAACGAGCTGACCGGGATGGAAAATATTCTTCTTAATGCTACATTGCTCGGTCATAACCGCAAAGAAATCAAACAGAAAATCCCGGAAATCCTTGAGTTTGCCGATATCGGGGATTTTATTGAAGCTCCTTTGCGCACCTATTCATCCGGCATGATTGCCCGGCTCGGTTTTTCAGTAGCGACTGCCTGGCGCCCGGACATTCTAATCCTGGATGAGGTGTTATCTGTGGGCGACGCTGCATTTACCCAGAAATGCACCGAACGTATGAGGTCTTTCCGTGAGAGCGGTGCCACTGTGCTACTGGTCTCTCATTCGATTGACACTGTTCGATCGCTTTGCCAGCGGGCACTCTTGCTTGAGCATGGAAATATCTTGGAAATAGGCTCAGCAAGCGAAGTCAGTGAAAAATATGCTCACCTTATCTTTGGAAAATAAAATCGTTGAGGGAGACCATCCGGAACTTGAGCACGTGGAAATGCCTTCAGCACAGCCCCCAGCGCTCCTGCGAAAAGAAAACCAGCCGGCCATCTTCCAGCACGATCGCCTGTGCAATAAGCAACCAGATCGGTACGGAGAGAATTAGCCTGACGCTTGACAGCGCCACATCGAACGCCGACCTGGCCTGCGAGCGGGCCGGAAGGGCAGGCAGGATTATCTCTTGACCCTGCTGCGGTATCGGGGGTGAACTGAGTCTGATCAGTGGCTCGAGCTCAAGACTTTGTGATAGACAGCGAACGTGGCAGTATTGATCCTATCGTTCGAGAATCTCTCCATCACTCGTTGCCGTCCGGCATTTCCCATCTTCCCCCGTAGATCCGCGTTATGCACCAAAATGGCAAGGGCCTCCGCCAGGGCCTCTGCATTTCCAGGGGGAACCAGCAAGCCGTTCTCACCATGGACGACAACCTCACGGCAGCCGGGTATATCGCTTGCGACTATAGGCCGCGCACATGCTGCCGCTTCTAGCAGGGTGGTGGGCACGCCCTCTCCATAAGAGGAGGGCAAGGTAACGATGTGACAGCGGGCATACACGCTTTTCATATCCGCCTGCCATCCCCACCACTCGACCGCGCCCTCCTCAACCCAGCGGCGCAGAGTTGGCTCATCTACTGTGCCCGGGTTGCCGTGATCGGGTTTTCCCACAAGTGCCAGGCGAGCTTGAGCCTTCTTCTTTAACAGGTGGCTGGCCTCAACCAGAACACCAACACCCTTATCCCACAACATCCGCGCTGGCAGCACTACCACCGGCACCCCTGCGGGTTCAGGCAGAGGAACAAAGTGATCCACGTCCACCCCCGCCCCTTCTATCAACCAAGTGCGTTCCGGAGAGACCAACCTTTTGGAGATGAAGTATTCCCGATCAGCAGGGTTTTCAAAGATGGTGGCACAGTTCGGATGCCTAGCTGCGAGCCAGTAGAGACCCTGGATCATCTGGCGGAGCGCTTGAGCCTTTGCATCCTGACGAATGAACGTGTATCCCAAGCCGGTAATGTTATTTATCACGCCGGGAACCCGGTTGAGGATCGCTGCCAGAGAGCCGTATGTCACTGCTTTGGCAGTGAAGTGGTGAACCAGGGCGGGCTTCTCCTGGTGAAAAATCTGTATCAGTTGTAAGATCGAACGGAGTTCCTTCCAGGGTGCCAGGGTTTGACGCCCTACCCTCCATTCGACCCACCGCAGCCCCTCTGCTTGCAGCGCATGGGTGTATTCGCCTGCCGGCGAAACCAGCACCGTTTCGAAGCCTTGCTGAGTCAGATGGCGGGCCAGGGAAAGGCGAAAGTTATAGAGATACCAATCTGTATTTGCGACCAGGAGGATGCGGCTCATATCTTGACCGATATATGCGCACCATTCTAACACAGAGCCTGGTGAGCCGGTCGAGCGGCATGTAGATGATCGGGCGCGGATCAACGCAGATTCGTGCGGATCAAATCTGCGTACAGAGCGAGCAGGCGCTGGCGCATGAGGCGCCAGTCATAAGTGACCTCGTAAGCCCGGCGCCCGTTTTCCC
>JALHUM010000163.1 GCA_022865905.1 Anaerolineales bacterium
ACCGTGGACGCCGTGCTGGCCACTCCGTAATCTACCGAGTAACCTGAATAAAAAAAGGATCGGGGGATTTCCCCCGATCCTTTTTGTACTATTATGAGATAACATTGGAGAGATTTCATGCCACCAGTTCTCGAACTGCGCGGGGTTACCAAGGCCTTTCCTGGTGTTCTGGCAAATGACCATATTGATTTGACCCTGGAAGAAGGTGAGATCCATGCCCTGCTTGGCGAGAACGGCGCGGGCAAAACCACCTTGATGAACATCCTCTACGGCCTTTACAAACCGGATGAGGGTCAAATCTTCGTTCGAGGTGAGCAGGTGGATATCCACAGCCCGAGCGATGCCATCCGGCGCGGCGTGGGTATGGTACACCAGCACTTCATGCTCATCCCAGTGATGACTGTCACCGAAAACGTCATGCTCGGAGTGGAGACCACCCGCAATGGGGTTTTCCTGGATCTTGCCACGGTGGCGAAACGCATCCGGGAAATTTCCGAGCAGCACGGGCTGGAGGTTGACCCGGAGGCCTACGTTAAAGACCTGCCAGTCGGCTCACAGCAGCGGGTAGAAATTATCAAGGTTTTATATCGCCAGGCGGATATTCTCATTTTGGACGAGCCAACGGCGGTTCTGACCCCCCAGGAGGTCGAGGGGTTGTTCCAGGTGTTGCGTTCCTTGGTTGCCAAGGGCAAATCCATTATCTTCATCACGCACAAGCTCAAAGAGGTTATGGCGCTTGCTGACCGCATCACCGTGCTGAGGGGCGGCAAGGTGGTGGGAACGGTCACGCCGGAAGAAGCCAGCCAGGAGAAACTAGCGGCAATGATGGTCGGCCGGCAGGTGAATCTGGTTGTTCAAAAGAAACTTGCCAAGCCGAAGGATACTGCGCTCGAAGTAAAGGATTTGTTTGTCCGCGACGAGCGTAAGCACCTCATTGTGCAGGGCGTATCCTTTGACGTGCATATGGGGGAGGTGCTGGGGATCGCGGGCGTGCAGGGCAATGGGCAGACCGAGCTGGTTTATGCGCTCACCGGCTTGCTGCCTGCTGTCAGCGGAACAATAAGCCTGTTGGGCAAGCCGGTGCGTCGCGCATCTCCCCGCAAAATCCTGGAGCGAGGCGTGGCCCACGTTCCGGAAGACCGCCAGAAACACGGCCTGGTGCTATCCTTTCCAGTTCATGATAACCTTGTGCTCTGTTCTTATTATTTACCTCCCAATGCGCGCGGCATAACCCTTCAGTTAAACACAATTATTTCCACGGCGATGAAACTGGTTGACCAGTTCGACGTGCGCACGCCGAGTGTTTATGTTCAAGCCTCGACGCTCTCCGGCGGCAACCAGCAAAAGGTGATCGTGGCGCGCGAGTTCTCGCGCCCCATCAAGCTGTTGATCGCCTCCCAGCCGACGCGCGGACTGGACGTCGGCTCCATCGAATACATCCACAACCGCATCGTCGAGAAACGGGACGAAGGGGTGGCTGTGCTCCTGGTTTCCCCCGAATTGGACGAGATCATTGCCCTCTCCGACCGGATCGCGGTCATGTACAAGGGGCAAATCGTGGACATCATCCCGGCGGGAGGCGTCAATAGGAAGTACCTGGGTTTGTTGATGGCAGGTGTAAAGCCCGCCGAGGCTCTCGAAACTACTCCTCGCACGACCGAGGAAGCCGAAGTGGAGCGAGTCTTCTAGGAGAAGTTCACCTTGAAAAGCAAAGATGTCAAGAAGAAGGCAGCAACGAAACCGGCTGATAAGGAAGAGCCAACTTCCAAAGGCAAGCGCGGCTTTTGGTCACAAGCCGGGCAAACCCTGCTGATCCCTGCCCTGGCCGTGTTCACCGGCCTGGTATTCGGGGCCATCATCATTATCATCACCGATGCTCACGTTCTCGCGGCCTATAAAAACTTCTTCAGCGCCCCCGGCGCAGCCCTGCTTTCCACAATCGAGGCCGTTTTTGGCGCATACGGGGCGCTCTTCACGGGCGCGTTTGGAAGCCCGGTGACGCTTGTCAAGGCCATCCAGGCCTATGCTGCCACCGGCGACAACGCGCTGCTGCTCAAAGCCATCTATCCCTTCACCGAAAGCCTGGTAACTGCCACGCCATATATTTTCGCCGGTCTGGCTGTGGCGCTGGGCTTCCGCTGCGGCCTGTTCAACATCGGCGCTGAAGGGCAGTTTTTCATCGGGGCGTTGTGCTCGGCTTACGTCGGCTATGCCTTCAGAATGCCCTGGTACATCCACTTGCCGCTGGCCATCCTGGCCGGGGCGCTGGGAGGCGCCATCTGGGGAGCGATCCCTGGCTATCTCAAGGCTGTGACCGGCGCGCACGAGGTGGTCAACACCATCATGATGAACTGGATCGCCTTCCGCCTGAGCGACTGGCTGCTGACCGGGCCGATGATGGCCAGCGGCTATCGGCCGGTCACGCCGGTGATCGCGGATACGGCCTTCCTGCCGCGCATCTTCTCCGATCCGCTGCGTTTCAACGCCGGTTTCTTCCTGGCCCTGGCGGTGGCGGCGTTGGTGTATTGGTTCCTCTTCAAGACCACCCTGGGCTTCGAGATCCGCGCCGTTGGGACGAACCCAGATGCCGCCCGCTATGCCGGAATGAGCGTCACCCGCACCTTCGTCCTGGTGATGACGCTGAGCGGCGCGCTGGCTGGCCTGGCCGGGGCCAGTCAGGTGCTCGGCGTGGATCATTGGGTGGGGCAGGGTTTTTCAGCGGGGTATGGCTTCGACTCGATCGCCCTGGCCCTCCTGGGCAAGAGCCATCCCATTGGTGTTGTCCTGGCTGCGCTCCTATTCGGCTTCCTGCGCGGTGGGGCGACGCGTATGCAGTCCATGGCAGGCATCCCGATTGACATTATCTCAGTCATCCAGGGGTTCGTGATCATCTTTGTCGCCGCGCCGGCGATCATCCGCGCCATTTACCGTCTGCGCGTCGCGCGTGTGGAAGAGACGGTACTCACCCTAGGCTGGGGCAAGTAACCCAGGTCGGGCGCACCTCAGCGACTGTGTTTATTTGCAGATCATGACAAGTGTCGAGGACCGAATGACGACTGAAATCATCCAGCAAAGCAGGAAGAACTTGTTTGTGCGCAACCGCCTGGCGCCAGGCTTGATACTCATCGCAATCGGATTGGTGATCCTGTTTCTTTTCGGCGTGGATACAGAGGCCGGGCAGCAGGCCACATTTGGCATGAATGCCATGCGTTCCCAGGCATTACCTATCCCCGACCTTACCCTGCCTGTCCAACCTGCCATCTATATCCTGATCCTGGTTACTGTATTTCTAGGCGCATGGCAACTGGCGCGCGGCATCCGCTCTACGGGCATCATGGTTGGCGTGGTGGCTTTCTGTTTTGTAGTCGCCTTTCTCATTTGGGCGACGCGCGATAAGTCGTTCAACCTGGTGGGAATGTTGAGCAGTTCGTTGGTGCGGGCAACGCCGATTGCCCTGGCTGCGCTGTGCGGCGTGATCAGCGAGCGCGCCGCGGTGGTCAACATCGCCATCGAGGGCATCATGCTCATAACTGCCCAAACCGCAGTGATGGCAGGTACGCTCAGCCACAACCTTTATGTGGGCCTGATTGTGGCTCTCCTGACCGGGGCGCTCGTCGCAGCCATCCATGCCGTGCTGGTAATCAAATACAAGGTGGACCAGATTGTCAGCGGGGTGGCGATCAACATCTTCGGCGCGGGCATCACCAGTTTCATTTCATCCCGTTTCCTCGAAAGGAATGGGGACCTGCTGAATAATTCCGGCACCTTTCCGGTCATTCCCATACCACTTCTATCGAAGATCCCCATCCTGGGCCCCATCTTGTTCGAGAACAACCTGATCGTTTATCTGACGATCCTGCTGGTCATTGTGCTGCATGTTCTTTTATTCTATACCCCGTGGGGACTGCGCACGCGGGCGGTGGGCGAGCACCCTAAGGCGGCGGATACACTCGGCATCAACGTTTTCATGATGCGCTACGTCAACGTCATCATTGGCGGGATGATCGCCGGGCTGGGTGGGGCTTACTTTACCCTCGGCTCGGTCGGGCGCTTCGACGAGATCATGACGGCTGGCAAAGGTTTCATCGGCCTGGCAGCCATGATCTTCGGCAAATGGAATCCCTTTGGGGCGTTCACTTCCTCCCTTATCTTCGGATTTGCCGACTCATTACAAGTCAAGATGCAGATCCTGAAAGTGCCTATCCCCTCGCAAATCCTGGGGATGGCTCCCTACTTGGTGACCATGATCGTGCTGGCAGGCCTGGTCGGGCGCGCCATCCCGCCGGCTGCGGATGGCACACCTTATGAGAAGCAATAGTATCCTTTGCGCCTGAGTGGAAGCGACATGACAGGGAGCGGTGCACTCGCCCCCTGTCTTTCTTGGTTGCGCAAAGGGTGTATGTCAGTTTTATGGCAAGGAGATGTGAGAAAATAGTGCTATCTTTGATTTTTCCCCGTTTTCCGCGCCCATCCGCGTCCTATACGAATCTTGTATATTAAAGAAATACCACTTAGCTTTTCTTTTTCCGAAGAGCCAAAACAACCCCCACGACGGCCACCACCAGGCCAACGCTCGCCCCTATTAGCTGCTTCCATCCGATTTCAGCTGGGCCAGAGCCAAGTCCAATGTAGTCTGCCAATAAAGAGATTGCCAGCACGAGTACGCCGATAGCGACTAAGGCGATTCCAATGGTTTTAGTTGACATGTTTGCTTCCTTCTGGATAAGGTAGATTTTGCTTGTGCTATTATGCAGCAATACACAGGCGGTCGAGATGGTTCGGGGGAGCTTTGATTTGAGTGCTCTTGCGGTATACTCTACCCGACTACGACCAAGGACAGGAAACGAATGAAACAAGTAATCCAAAATATGAAAACCGGCAAGACCACCGTCGAAGAAATCCCCATTCCGGCGCCGCGTCCTGGCATGGCGCTTGTAAAAACTGCCGCCTCACTGATCTCGGCAGGCACGGAGCGTATAGTGGTGGAATTTGCTGAAAAATCGCTGGTCGGCAAAGCATGCTCTCGCCCCGACCTCGTCAAGCAGGTGCTCGACAAAGCCCGCCGCGAAGGCCTGCTCACCACCGTCGCGGCCGCCTTCAACCGCCTCGACCAGCCGATGGCGCTGGGTTATTCCTCGGCGGGCACGATCGTCGCGCTGGGTGAGGGCCTCACCGGTTTCAAGGTCGGCCAGCGTGTGGCCTGTGCGGGCGGCGGTTACGCAGTCCATGCTGAGTATGCCCTCGTGCCGCACAACCTGCTCGCACCCCTTCCCGAGGGCGTTGATTTCGAGTCCGCTGCCTTCACCACCCTCGCCGCCATCGCCCTGCACGGTTTTCGTTTAGCGGAGCCGCAAGTTGGCGAGTGCGTGACGGTGATCGGTTTGGGTCTTTTGGGGTTATTGACGTTGCAGATCGCCGCTGCGGCTGGGTGCCGCGTCCTGGGCATTGACATAAACCCCGCGCGTGTCGCGCTTGCGACTCGTTTGGGTGCCGAGGCTTGTTTGCGCGACCAGGCTGTGGATTCCGCCCAGGCCTTTACCGCCAACCGCGGCGCGGACGTGGTGCTCATCTGCGCCGATACACCCTCTGCTGACCCGGTGGAGCTGGCCGGCGTCATCGCACGTGACCGGGCGCGCATCATCGCCACTGGCGCAGTGGGCTTGACCATTCCCCGCAAGATCTATTACGAAAAAGAACTCTCCTTCGTCAACTCGCGTTCGTATGGCCCTGGTCGCTATGATAGTGCTTACGAGGAAGGCGGTCAGGATTATCCTCTCGGTTACGTGCGCTGGACGGAAGGACGCAACATGGAAGCGGTGGTGGGGCTGTTGGAAAGTGGAAAGTTGAAAGTTGAAAGTCTAATCACCCATCGCTTCCCCATCGAAAAAGCGGATGAAGCGTACGAAGTGATCACTGGTAAGAAGAAAGAGACGTTTCTCGGCGTTTTGCTCACCTATCCTCAGGAAGTGTCAAGTGCTCCAGTATCACGTGTCACGTTTCCGGTACTTCGTAGCACAGGGCAACGTGATACTGTAAAACTTGGTGTGCTTGGAGCCGGTCACTTCGCCAACGCTACCTTGCTCCCCGCCCTGAAGAAAGTGGATGGCGTCGAACTGGTCGGTATCGCCTCAGCAGGTGGATTGCACGCCCAGCACTCGGCGCGGAAATTCGGCTTTGCCTACGCCACCTCCAGCGATGATGAAATCATCAACGACCCGAATATCAACACCATTGCAATCCTCACCCGCCACGATACGCACGCTGAGTTAGTGGTCAAAACCTTGCAGGCCGGGAAGCATGTGTTTGTAGAGAAACCACTGGCCATTTCAAGTGATCAGTTATCAGTTATCAGTGATCAGTTACTGATTACCGATAACTGTTTACTGATGACTGGTTTTAATCGCCGCTTTGCCCCTCTCGCCCAACTCCTCCACTCTTCACTCATCACTCGTCACGAGCCACTCTTCGTGCACTACCGCGTCAATGCTGGTTACATTCCCCTCAACCACTGGACTCACGACCCAGCCCAGGGAGGTGGACGCATCGTCGGCGAAGGTTGTCACTTCGTGGATTTCATCACCTTTTTAGTGGGGCAGGTGCCACTGAGTGTAAGCGCTCGCGCCTTGCCTGATCATGGCAAATACCGCGAGGATAATGTTTCGATGACTTTTACCTTCCCTGACGGCTCGGTTGGCGTGGTGGACTACCTCGCCAATGGCGATATAGCCTTTCCCAAGGAGCGCGTCGAGGTCTTCTGCGGCGGGCGCGTGGCTGTTCTGGATGATTTCCGCTCGCTGGAGATGGTGCAGGACGGCAGGCGCAAGGTCGTCAAGTCCGCGCTAAAGCAGGATAAGGGTCACTTTGGTGAGTGGCAGGCCTTTGTCAAGGCCATCCGCGAGGAGAGGCAGCCCCCTATCCTGTACGAGCAGATGATTGGCGTAACAAAAGCTACTTTTGCGGCAGTTGAGTCCTTGCGTTGCGGAGGGCAGGTTGGTGTATAATCATGGTGCAAATATATAGTGCAAAAGGATTGTGTCATGCCAGAGATCAGAGAACGACTCAATCTATATCTTACCAAGCCGCTGGCGGATGAACTGCGCCGCGTCATCCCGGCTCGTGAACGGACGCGATTCGTAGAGGAAGTGTTGGCGCGCGAACTGCGCCGCCGCAAATTGAAAGCCGCCATCGAAGCTTCAGCGGGAGCATGGAAAGACGCAGACCACCCTGATATGCTCACGGGTGCGGACATTGACCGTTGGATCGAGGAACAACGAAAATTAGGCACCCGAGATTGGTCCGAAGAATGGGGGCGTGGTGAGTGATTACCTGTTCGATTCAGGCATTTTGATCCGTCATTTACGTGATCAGATAGGCTACCCGGAACTGGTGGATCGTTTAACGGACGATGCCGAAGCCTATATCTCCGCGATCACGCGCCTTGAAATCGTGCGCGGCATGCAGGAACATGAGCGTCGGGAAACCTTCGACTTGCTCGACTCTCTTGAAACCATCCCAATGACTAGAGAGATCGCTGACCTGGCTGGGAAACTCATCCGCTCTTGGCGCATGAAAGGTGTGATTCTAGGCGATGCGGACGCCATTGTCGCTGCGTCGGCCTTGCATGTTGGTGCACCGCTGGTCACGACCAACGCCCGACATTTCCCGATGCCCGAACTAGCCGTTTTCCAGGCGGACGAAGTGGGGCATCTCACGCCGCGCGTGTAGATTCATGAAATTCGCTATCGAAGGCCCCCTCCTCGGGCAGTCAAACCTTTGTGAGCCTACCCTCCGCCTCCTGCCGGCATGGTTCGGCATCGAGGCTGCCACCCTGAGCTACGAAAAAGAGATTGACAGCCTGCCCACCTTCCTGGCGAAATCCGGCGGGCAGGTGATTGGTTTTTTAAGCGTAAAGCAGCACTACCCCGAATCGGCGGAAATCTACGTGATGGGCGTGCGGCCTGAGGCGCGTCTCGGAGGCATCGGGCGGGCGTTGATGCAGGAGGCCGAGGCCTATCTGAAAAGCCGGGGCGTTGAATACCTCCAGGTCAAGACTCTCGGCCCGACCAACCCTGATCCCGCCTATGCCCAGACGCGGGCGTTCTACCTTGCGCTGGGTTTTCGTCCGCTGGAAGAGTTCAAACAAATCTGGGATGAGCACAACCCGTGCCTGATCCTGGTCAAAAGGCTTACCTGATGGGTTACTTTGAAGAACTGCGCCCGCTGGTCGGCCATCGCCCGCTGCTGATGGTCGGCGCAGCGACGCTAATCGTGGATAGCAAGAACCACCTGCTCTTGCTCAAACGCTCCGATAGCGGCTGTTGGGGCCCACCGGGCGGGGCCGTGGAGCCGGGGGAAATCGTCGAAACGGCGGCCCGGCGCGAGGTCGCCGAAGAGACGGGGCTGGAGGTTGGCGAGGCGTCGCTGTTCGGTGTCTTCTTCGGCCCGGAGTTGTTCTACCGCTACCCTAACGGCGACGAAGTCTACAACGTGACCGTTGTCTACTTGACCCATGACTGGCGCGGTGAAATCAACCTGAACGGCGAACACACCGACTGGCGTTGGTTTGCGAAAGCGAACATTCCCGAAAACATAAGCCCACCGATCAAACCGGTGATCGAGCAGTTCATAAAATCCATCCGGAAGTAATCTGTGTTCATCCTTTTCACCTGTGGTTGAACTCTCCTCATGAACCGCATTCTCCTTGCCCTCAAAACCCTTCGCCAGATCGGATTCCAGCCTGTGGCGCTCAACGCGCTATACCGGCTTGGTTTGGCAACGGGACATTATGGGAGAGTAGAGAATAGAGGGTCGAGAATAGAGAATCGTGATTCGAGCGTCAAGATTCATAGTTTGTTCAACCTTCCAAGTCGAGATGAACTTCTAGAGGTTCTAGGAAAAGACAGCAGGGAAAAACTGTTGGCGGACGCAGATGAAATCGTCGCGGGCAAAGTCCGCCTTTTCGGCGGCGAACCTGTCCCGCTCCGGTTTGCTTTTGCCGAGCCTCTGCACCACTGGACAATCTACGAAACAAGACAGTCGTCATCCATCAGTGATCAGTCATCAGTGGAAGATATCAAATTCATTTGGGAGCCGGCGCGCTTTGGCTGGGCATTTACCCTGGGCAGGGCTTACCATCTCAGCGGTGACGAAAAATATGCCGAGGCTTTATGGCATTACGCGGATACTTTCCTGGATGCCAATCCACCTTACCTTGGGCCAAACTGGATGTCAGGGCAAGAAGTCGCGTTGCGGTTGATGGCCTTCGTCTGGACGGCGCAGGTCCTGGCTGAGTCACCTGCCTCCACGCTGGAGCGATTGGCGCGCCTGGCGGGATCCATTGCGTATCACGCATTACGCATTACACCGACTTTCGTCTATGCCCGCTCGCAAGAAAACAACCATCTGCTCACCGAGGCCGCTGGTCTCTACACCGCCGGGTTGGCTCTGCCGGAGCACCCGCAAACAGCCAGGTGGCGCGACCTCGGCTGGAAGTGGCTCAACCGCGGCTTTCAAGCCCAGATTGATGGCTATGGCGAGTACAGTCAGCACAGCACGAATTATCACCGCCTGATGTTGCAGGTGGCGCTGTGGGTAAGAGCGTTAACCACGAAGGACACGAAGTTACACAAAGGGTTTCCGCGGAAGACGGTTGACCGCCTCACTGCGGCCACACATTGGCTCTATGCCTTGCTCGATCCGGCCTCTGGCTGCGTGCCCAATCTTGGCGCGAATGACGGGGCCTACATCTTCCCATTGACAATTTCCCCCTTTGCCGATTATCGCCCGGTGATGCAGGCGGCTGCGCAGGCATTTCTGGATTATCAACTACCGCGCGGCGTCTGGGACGAGATGTCGCTCTGGTTCGGCGTTCCACTGGAAAGCAAGAAATATCTCCGCACAGAGCGCTATCTTGGCGATCTCCTGTATGCCAAAAACTCTTGGGCTTACCTGCGTACAACACAATTCACCTCCCGTCCTTCCCACGCCGACCAATTGCACCTCGATCTGTGGTGGCGCGGCCTGAACGTTGCCCAGGATGCAGGCACTTACCTGTATAACGCCCCCGCTCCTTGGGACAACAGCCTGACCACTGCGCTGGTGCATAATACGGTGACCGTCAATGGCTGTGACCAGATGACCCGCGCAGGTCGTTTTCTCTACCTCGACTGGGTGAACGCTTACCGCCAAGATTCTATCTCTGCGGATGAGCACATTCTTCAGCGCGTCTCTGCCCGTCATCGTGGTTACCGGCGGCTAGGTGTGCGTCACGAGCGTGTGATCACGGTCTACGCCGATGAGCGGTGGCAGGTGGAGGATGAGATGCTGATCCTGCGACGCTTGCGGAAGCCTTTGACGTTTCGCCTGCATTGGTTGTTATCGGATTGGGAGTGGAAAATCGAGATTCGAGAACCGGTATTCGAGATTCGTTTGAAGTCGCCACTCGGTTGGGTGACTTTGAGGGTGACACCATTCTCGACTCTCGACTCTCGAATCTCGCTTGTCCGCGCTGGCAAATTGATTTATGGTGAAGGCTCATTTTCACCAGTCATGGGTTGGGTCTCGCCAACGTATGGTGTTAGAATTCCTGTGCTTTCTTTCGCGGTCGAAGCGGCCTCAGTCGAAACGGTAAAATTCACCAGCGAATTCACTTTTCCCGCTACTCACTGATTACTGATCCTTATGCACATCCTCCTCATCCACCAGGCCTTTGCAGCCCTCGACGAACCGGGCGGGACGCGTCACTACGAACTGGCGCGTTGCCTGGCCCAGCGCGGGTACCGGGTGACGATCATCGCCAGCCCGGTGAGCTATCTGACGGGGACCCCCCTCTCTACTCCCCCCCCATTTCGGAACGAAATGGGGGGGGACGAAGGGGGGGGCGGGGTGACAATCCTGCGCACCGCGACCTACCATGCCTTGCACAGATCCTTCGTCCATCGCGTTTTCGTGTTCTTCAGCTTTATGCTCTCCTCGTTTGTCGTTGGGCTGAGGGTGAGGAAGGTAGACCTGGTCTGGGGCACCTCCCCGCCGATTTTCCAGGGCTGGACGGCCTGGCTGCTGGCGCGGCTCAAGCGCGTCCCGTTCCTGTTCGAGGTGCGCGACCTATGGCCGGCCTTTGCCATCGCTGTAGGCGTGCTGCGCAACCGAACCCTGATCCGGCTTTCCGAATGGCTGGAGCGCTTTCTCTACCGTCACTCCGACCGGGTGATGGTCAACAGCCCGGGATTCATTGCGCATGTGAAAAGTCGAGGGGCGAAGCGTGTGGAACTCGTCCCGAACGGCGCGGAGCCAGGGATGTTCGATCCCGCTGATAACGGGGATACGTTCCGCGCGTCGTATCATCTTGAAGACAGGTTCGTGGCGCTTTATGCAGGCGCACACGGCATGTCCAACGATCTGGGCGTGGTGCTGGAAGCTGCAAGAATCTTGCAAGATGAGGTGATAGACACGTCAAAAGTGACTGTCACATCAGGGATACACATCGTACTGCTCGGCGACGGGAAGGAAAAGCCGCGTTTGCAAGAACAGGCTGTGGCGATGGGGCTAACGAATGTGACATTCGTACCTCCCGTGCCGAAAAACGACATGGCAACGGCGCTGGCGGCTGCCAATGCCTGTATTGCCATCCTGAAGCCGCTGGACGAATACAAGACCACTTACCCGAACAAGGTTTTTGATTACATGGCGGCTGGGCGACCGGTAGTTTTGGCGATTGACGGCGTCATCCACGAGATGGTCGAGGCGGCGGAGTGCGGGATTTTCGCCCAGCCCGGCGACCCGGCCGCGCTGGCGAACGCCTTACGCGCCCTGGCCAGCGACCCGGCGCGCAGTCGCAGGACGGGCTTGAAAGGACGACGCTACGTGGAGGCGCACTTCAGCCGTTCGATGCTGGCCGAGAAGCTGGCGCATATCCTGGAAGAGATGACGGCGTGAAATTCGAAACGCCCATAGAGGAGGTAGTCATGCGATCCTGTTCTAAGATTGTGTTGGTGTTAACCCTGGCCTTCGTACTGGCGGGCTGTTGCAACCTGCCCGCGCCCTCGCCAGCAATCACGCCGGTAGCGGTGATTGAGTCTCCAACGCTGGTAATGCCTCTCGATATGCTAGCCACGGAGCAACCGACGCTCCCACCGACAGCTTCTGTACCAGCCAACTGGCAAACGTACATGGATCAGACTTACGGCTTCACGTTCCGGTACCCCGCGCAAGGGCAAATCGTCAGCCAGCAGGATCATTCGGCACGTATTTCACTCCCTTTCATACCTGGCACGAACCTTGTCGAGAAGTTCATTGACGTGGCGGTGACGGAGGATGCCGATCCTTGTGTGAGCCAGAATCCTGGGGTTAGTCAGTCTCAACCGCTGACGGTTAATGGTATTCCATTTTTAGAGGAGAGCGGCGCGGATGCAGGGGCTGGACAGTTTTACGAATGGCTAGCTTATTCAACGTCGAAAAATAACATCTGCGCTAGCCTGACCTTTGTCCTTCACTCCACCAACCCGGGCAACTACGCAACCCCGCCTCCGCTGTTCGACAAGGCGGCCGAATCGGACATATTCGCCCCCATCCTGGCGACATTTGCCTGGCTGA